>CAILBQ010000674.1 GCA_903832475.1 uncultured Acidobacteriota bacterium
ATGACCTCGTCAAGCTCGCTGGGCGCGGCTTCGGTGACCATGCAGTTCGACATGGCGCGGGACATCAATGCGGCGGCGCGGGATGTGCAGGCGGCCATCAATGCAGCGCGAAGTCAGCTGCCCTCGTATCTGCCACAGAACCCGAGTTATCGCAAGACCAATCCGGCGGACGCGCCGATTCTGATTTTGACACTGACCTCGGACGTGGTGCCGAAGCCGCAGATCTATGACGTGGCGGACTCGATCCTGGCGCAGAAGATTTCGCAGATTCAAGGTGTGGGGCAGGTGTTCGTGGGGGGCAGCGCGAGCCCGGCGGTGCGGGTGGAATTGAACCCCATGCAACTGAGCGCGTATGGGGTGGGGCTCGAGTCGGTGCGGACGGCGCTGGCCGGAGCCAATGCGAACCGGCCGAAGGGGGCATTTCAGGATAAAGAGCATCGATGGCTGATCAACGACAACGATCAGATCTTCAAGGCGAAAGACTATGCGCCGCTGATTGCCGGGTATAACGCGACGACGGGCGCGCCGGTGCGGGTGTCGGACCTGGGCACGATCGAGAACAGCGTGGCGGATGTGCATGCGGCGGGGCTGGCGGGGATCAATGACGGGCCGGGGTCGCGGATGAAGCCGGCGATCCTGCTGATCATTCTGAAAGTGCCGGGGGCGAATGTGATTTCAGCCGTGGACAACGTGCTGAAGGAACTGCCGCGCTTGCAGGCGGAAATTCCGCCGACCATTCGGTTGAATGTTGCGGTCGATCGCACGACGACCATCCGAGCCAGTGTGCGCGATGTGGAGCGAAGCCTTTTGATCAGCGTAGCGCTGGTGACGCTGGTGGTGTTTCTCTTTCTGCGCGAGGTATGGGCGACGATCATTCCCACCATTGCGGTGCCGTTGTCCCTGGTGGGGACGTTTGGCGTGATGTACATGCTGGGGTACACGCTGGACAATCTTTCGCTGATGGCGCTGACGATTTCGACCGGCTTTGTTGTCGATGACGCCATCGTGGTGATCGAGAACATCACGCGCTATCTCGAGAAAGGCATGACGCCGTTTGAGGCGGCGATGAAGGGTTCGCGGGAGATTGGGTTTACGGTACTGTCGATGAGCCTTTCGCTGATTGCGGTGTTCCTGCCGCTGTTGCTGATGGGTGGGATCATCGGCAAGCTGTTCCGCGAATTTGCGGTGACACTGAGCGTGGCGATTGCGGTGTCGCTGCTGGTTTCGCTGACCACCACGCCGATGATGTGCGCGCGGTTTTTGAAGGCGCACGATCTTGCCGGGCATGGGCGGCTGTATCGCATCAGCGAGCGGGCGTTTCAGAAGCTGGCGGCGGAGTACGCGACGGGGCTGCGCTGGGTGCTACGGCACCAGTGGCTGATGCTGGGCGTGACGATTGGGACGTTCGTGTTGAATGTGTACCTGTTCATCCTGGTGCCGAAGGGCTTTTTTCCGCAGCAGGACACGGGGCGGCTGGGCGGGTCGACGCGGGCAGCGCAGGACATTTCGTTTGAGGCCATGCGGGACAAGCAGCAGAGCCTGGCGCAGATGGTGCTGGATGATCCAGCGGTGGCGACGACGACAGCGTTTGTGGGCGGCAATGGGCCGGGCGGGGGAAGCACGAATGTGGGCCGCATGTTCATTGCGCTGAAGCCGCTGGCGGTGCGCAAGGTGTCGTCGGACGACGTGGTGGCGCGGCTGAGAAGCCGGTTGACGAGCGTGGCGGGGGCTACGCTGTTCTTGCAGACACAGCAGGAGTTTCAGCTGGGCGGACGCGGCGCGGATGCGCAGTACCAGTACACGCTTTCGGATGAAAATCTGGACGAGCTGAATCACTGGGCGCCGCAGCTGCTGGAGAAGATGCGGAGCTTGCCGGAGCTGCGCGATGTTTCGACCGATCAGCAGGACCAGGGGCTGCAGGCCAAGCTGGTCATCGATCGCGATACCGCTTCGCGGCTGGGGATCACGACGGCGCAGATCGACCAGGTACTGTACGACGCGTTTGGACAGCGGCAGGTCTCGACGATGTACACGGGGTTGAATCAGTACTTCGTCGTGATGGAAGTGGCGCCGCAGTTTCAGAACAGCCCTGATTCGTTGAACGGGATTTATATCAAGACGAGCACGGGCACGACGGTGCCGCTGGCGACGATTGCGCACTTTGATCCTTCGCGGACTTCGCTGCAGGTGAATCACCAGGGGCAGTATCCGGCGGTGACGCTAGCGTTCAACCTGGCGCCCAATGTGGCGCTGGGCGTTGCGGTGACGGCGCTTGAAAATGCGCAGCGCGAGATGGGCATGCCGTCGGCGATTCATGCGACGTTTCAAGGGACGGCGCAGGCGTTTCAGGCTTCGCTGAAGAATGAGCCGTGGCTGATCCTGGCTTCGGTGGTGGCGGTGTATATCGTGCTGGGGATCCTGTACGAGAGCCTGATCCATCCCGTCACGATTTTGTCGACGCTGCCTTCAGCGGGAGTGGGGGCGATCCTGGCGCTGCTGCTGACGGGGACGGAGCTGAGCATCATTGCGCTGATTGGCATTTTGCTGCTGATCGGGATTGTGAAGAAGAACGCGATCCTGATGATCGATTTTGCCATTCAGGCGGAGCGCAATGACGGGATGGCGCCGATCGATGCGATCTATGCGGCGTGCCAGCTGCGCTTCCGGCCGATCATGATGACGACGATGTCGGCGCTGTTTGGCGGGCTGCCGCTGGCGTTTGGGATGGGCGTGGGTTCGGAGCTGCGGCGGCCGCTGGGCATCACCATTGTGGGCGGGCTGATTGTTTCGCAGATGCTGACGCTGTTTACGACGCCGGTGGTATATCTCTTCTTTGACCGCTTGCAGTGGAGGGTGATGAAGCTGCGACGGATCGGGGCTGAACTGGAAGAAGCGCCGGGAGATTGAATCTGAGAGGCGCTCGGCTGAGAGGAAACCGGACGTGAGGCGGGCGGACATGCTATGTTGCGGGAATGCAATGGGCAAGTCCGGAAGAGCGACATAAGTCAGGCCAGGCGCTGCGCAAGAAGATGGCGCGGCAGCATCATGCACAGTTAGACCCAAAGAACCGGCTGACGCCGCCGCTGGTGCTGTTGCAGCGCTCAGTCAAAGGGCGAGTGCCGGCGCTGGTGAAGCTCAAATACGAGCGGATGATGGTGTCGCCGTTTGGTTACTTTCGCGGGGCGGTGCCGGTCATGGCAGCCGATCTTGCGACGATGCCGAACACGGGCATTCACGTGCAGCTGTGCGGCGACGCGCATGTGCGCAACCTGGGCGCGTATGCGGCAGAAGATGGGCGGCTGATTTTTGACATCAATGATTTCGATGAGACGTATCGCGGGCCGTTCGAGTGGGATCTGAAGCGGATGGCGGCTTCGCTGGTGGTGGCGGGGCGCGAGGCGCAAAACAAAGACAGCGTGTGCACGCGGGCCGTGCTGCGATTTGTGGCGGCGTATTGCGAATGCATGCGCGAGTATGCGCCGATGCCGGTGCTGCAGATTGTGCGCCACCAGGTGAGCCGGCTGAAAGATGTGACGCCGGTGCATATTGCGCTGCAGAAGGCGCTGCGGGCGACGCCGCTGCATACGCTGGAGCAGCTGACGGAGCCGATTCCCGGAGCGGGGACGGGCAAAGGCGATAAGGATTTTGAGCTGGCCACGCCGCGGCGATTCAAGGAAATCAAGCCGGTGTTGACGCGGCTGACGGGGCAAAAAGCGGAGGAGGTGCTCGAGTCGCTGAAGGCGTACAAGCAGACGCTGGAGCCGCAGCGAAGACATTTCCTGGAGTCGTTCCGGCCGCTGGATGTGGCGTTCAAGGTGGTGGGCACGGGGTCGGTAGGGCTGCGGGATTATTGCGTGTACATGGAAGGCAATGGGCCGCAGGATCCGCTGTTTTTGCAGATCAAGGAAGAGGCGGCGTCGGCGTATGCTCCTTATTTGACTGACCCGCACGTGGCGAAGCAGCAGGGGCAGCGGGTGGTGGATGGGCAGCGGTTCATCCAGATGGGAACGGACATTCTGCTGGGGTACACGAAGATTGCCGGCCGGGATTATTTGGTGAGGCAGTTGAGCGATCACAAGGCAAGCATCGAGCTGACCGACTTGAAGGGCGACGGATTGCTCGAATATGCGCAGCTATGCGGGGAGCTGCTGGCGCGGGGTCATGCGCGGTCAGGCGATGCGCAGGTGATTGCGGGGTATGTTGGGTCGGGGAATCGGCTGGCCCGGGCGCTGGCCGCGTTTGGTGAGGTTTATGCGGAGCAGACGGTGAAGGACTGGATGGAGCTGAAGCGGGCGAAACGGTCGGCGCGGTAGAGGCCCGGGGCTGAAGCCCGCGATACTGCAATTCTGTATTCAGGGGCATGAATGCCCCTGCTCCCTCCATGAAAGGCGCTGTTTCTTGTCGCGAATGCCGTGATCTTTCCTAGTTATCGCGGAGCTATCTGGCGAGATGAAGGTCGAGGAATCGGGCGGCTTCGGTGAAGGCGTCGGCGGATTCGGGGGAGTCGGGGACGACGAGATATTCGGCGTGGGAGGCGGCTTCGAAGACGAGGAGCTGGGCTTCGACGCCGGCTTTCAAAAGCTTCTGGTGGACGCGGACGGTGTCGCTGAGGAAGAGGTCGCGCGTGCCGGAGATGAGGATGGTGGGTGGGAATCCGGAGAAGTCTCCGTAGACGGGGGAAAGCAGCGGCTCTTTGCGGTCGTGGGAGCCGGCGTAAAGCTTGGAGGCGGCGTCCAGCTGGCCGTCTTCCGAGCCGAGGACGTTGTCGATGTATTCGTTGGTGAAGTAGGTGTCGCCGGTCTTGGTGAGGTCGGACCAGGGTGTGCCGGCCAGGATGGCTGCGGGCAAAGGCAGGTGCAGCTCTTTGAGACGGAGGATGGTGGCCAGGGTGAGGCCTCCGCCGGCGGAGGTGCCGAAGAGGGCAAGATTTTTGGCGGGGTGAGTCTTGAGCACTTCTTTCCAAACCGCCACGGTGTCATCGACGGCCGCGGGGAAGGGGTGGTCGGGGGGCATGCGGTAGTCGATGGAGAGGACTTGCGTCTTGCTGTAGTGAGCCATGACGACAGCTTCAGTAAGGCAAGCGCGACCGGCGAAAGAGACGTAGCCGCCGCCATGCACGTTGACCAGCAGGCGATTGCGATTTTCGGGGGCGACGGTGTCGGGATTGACGAGGTAGACGTGAACGCCGGCGATGGTCTGCTCTTCGTCGGTAACATGGAACTGCTTTTCGAGGGCTGCGGCTTGCATGGCCTCGCTTTCGTCGCCCGGCTTGATCAGCGCCTTCCACTGATCGGCGGTGAGAGATAGCGGGGCAGTGCTGCCGGTCCAGGGTTTGGCGATGGCTTTCTGCAGTTCGGGGCTGACGGTGGTGGGGGTGGGGATGGTGCGGGCGGGGATGGTGCGGTCTTGGGCTGGGGCGGAGATCAGCGAGCAGAAGAGGAGCGACGAGGCGAGGATTACTGATAAGGCGAGGGACTTATGAGAGCGGTGCATGGGTGGGCTCCTCTTTTGATGGAACGGTCCAACTATAACGCAAGCCGTGGCGAGACGGAGGCCTTATGCTTGCGTGGGCTTGGGGCGGCGTGAAAGCATGAGGCCGCTATGAAATACATTCTTTCGTTGGACCAGGGAACTACGAGTTCGCGGGCGATCCTGTTCGATCACGCGGGTGCGATTGTTGCGGTGGCGCAGCAGGAGTTTCAACAGATTTATCCGCAGCAGGGCTGGGTCGAGCATGATCCGACGGAGATTCTCACGTCGCAGATGAGCTGCGCGGTGCAGGCCATGGTGCGGGCCGGGGTGGAGGCGCAGGATGTGGCGGCGCTGGGCATTACCAACCAGCGCGAGACGGTGGTGATCTGGGACCGCGAGACAGGCAAGCCGGTGTACAACGCCATTGTGTGGCAGGACCGGCGCGGGGCGGGGCACTGCAGGGAGCTGGTGGATGCGGGCGCGGAGGAATCGGTGCGCGCGCGGACCGGGCTGGTGCTGGACCCTTATTTTTCTGCGACCAAGATTACGTGGATCCTGGACAATGTGGCGGGGGCGCGGGCAGCGGCGGAGGCGGGCAAGCTGGCCATGGGCACGATCGACACGTGGCTGATCTGGAACCTGACGCATGGGGAAGGACAAACACCGGTTCACGTGACGGACCAGACGAATGCTTCGCGGACGCTGCTTTATAACATCGTCGAAGGGCGCTGGGATGAGGAGATGCTGCGGCTGTTTCGCATCCCGGCGAGTTTGCTGCCGGAGGTTCGTTGGTCGAGCGAAGTGGTGGGCGAAGTGAACACCACGCATGGGCTGGCGGGGATCAAGATTGCCGGCATCGCCGGGGACCAGCAGGCAGCGTTGTTTGGGCAGCTTTGCTTTTCGCCGGGTGAGGCGAAGAACACTTATGGGACGGGGTGCTTCCTGCTGCAGAACATTGGCACGGGTTTCCTGCAGTCGAAAAACCGGTTGATTACGACGCTGGCGGCGAGTGCCAATCGGAAGCTGGAGTATGCGCTGGAGGGAAGCATCTTCATTGGCGGGGCGGTGGTGCAGTGGCTGCGGGATAACTTGAAGATGATAGGGTCGTCGGCGGAGGTGGAGTTGCTGGCGGCTTCGGTTCCGGATGCGGGCGGAGTGGTGTTTGTGCCGGCGTTTGTGGGGCTGGGCGCACCGCATTGGGATCCGCATGCCAGCGGGTTGATTATCGGGCTGCGCAGGAGCACGCAGCCGGGGCATATTGCGCGGGCGGCTCTCGAAAGCATTGCCTTTCAGGTAGCCGACGCGCTGGATGCGATGCAGCAGGATTCGGAAGCGGGGACGGGAACCAAGCTGCCGGCGCTGCGGGTGGATGGCGGGGCGGCGGTGAATGATCTGATGATGCAGTTCCAGGCGGATGTGCTGGGGGTTCCGGTGCTGCGGCCGCAGGTGACGGAGACGACGGCGCTGGGGGCGGCGTACCTGGCGGGGCTGGCGGTGGGGTTCTGGAGCGGGCCGGACGAGTTGAGGGCGCAGCGGCAGAGCGATACGCGGTTTGAGCCGGTGCTCGATCGCGGCGAGATCGCGGAGCGGCGCGCGCGGTGGACGGAGGCGGTGAAGCGGTCGATGGGGTGGACGAGGAGCTAGGGGCCAGGGACGAGGAGTTAAGGGACGAGGGAGTCAGACTCAGGTTGCGAGAGGCCTCTTATCCCACCCATGACGGTGTGGCTGTCATGGATGGGGCACACGTTTTCTATTTCCCGTTCAGCTTTGCTCTTTCTGTTTTGAGTCCTTCTTCGCTCAGTCCCTTTTTTCAGGATGGGCGAGAGGCCTGGTCGAGCAGGTGCAGGTAGGAGCGGTAGAGCTTGCCGGTGGCGCGGGTCATGCCGATTTCGCAGGTGCGGCTGGAGGAGAAATAGCCGTCGTGGCGCTGCGGTTCGAGTTCAGCGGCCTCTTCGTGGGTGGCGGAGGCGGTGAGTTCGGGATGAAGGAAGCCGCGGTCGCCGGCGAAGGCGCAGCAGCCGGCGTCGTGCGGGACGACCACTTCTTCGCAGCATGCCTCGGCGAGCTGGACCAGCTGAGGGGAGATGCCGAGCTTGATGGCGGAGCAGACGGGGTGAAGCGCGACCGAGGTGAGCTTGCGGGCGATGGGCAGGCGGGGCAGGATGGTGCTGTGCGCGAACTCCACCGCATCCAAGATGTGCAGCTTGTCGAATTTCTCCTGGTTGGCGGGGGTGAGGTGTTCGCGGCAGGTGCGCAGACCGTAGGTGCAAGGGCTGGTTTCGGTGATGACGGGGAGGCGTCCGGAGTCGGACCAGCGATACATGCTGTCGATGGTGTGGTTGACGGCGGTACTGTGGGCGGCTTCGAAGCCCTTCGATGAGAAAGGCACGCCGCAGCAGTTGCCGGCGATGTCGCGCGGGACGAGGAGCTCAACGCCGGCGCGATCGGCAATGTTGAGCAGGGCCTGCATGGGGGTGGTGTCCCTGGATTCGCCGGGCAGCGCGCCCATCATGCGCGAGATGCAGGCGGGAAAGTAGACGGCTTCCGGCTGGGAGGGGGTGCGGACGGGGAGGGCGCCGCGGCGAGGCCGGGGCATGGGCCAGGTCCAGTGCCAGAAGGGTTCGTCGAGCAGCTTGCGCGTGATCTTGTCGAGCAGGTTGGTGAGGGCGGCCATGGAGTAGCGGCCGAAGGTGCGTTCGACGAAGTGGCCGGTCGAGAGGGCAAAGCGCGTGGCGACTTCCGTGACGGCGAAGTGGTTGGCGATGGCGGAGGCTGTAGCGTTGGCCAGGCCGGTGTGGCGGATGGCGCGGAAGCGTTTGGTCAGGTCTCCGGTGTTGATGCTGACGGGGCAATTGGTGGCGCAGAGTCCGTCAACCGCGCAAGTGTCGAGGACGGAGTAGGGGAAGTCGTTGTCGAGAGAGTGAAACATCGCGGCGTTGATGGGGTCGGCGGGAGAAGGCGGCGCGGTTTTGAGGCGCTGCATCTCGCGGCGGACGACGATGCGCTGGCGCGGGGTGAGGGTGAGGTCGCGGCTGGGGCAGCTTTGTTCGCAGAAGCCGCACTCGATGCACTTGTCGACTTCGGGCTCGACGGTGGGAAGCTGCTTGAGGTCGGTGACGTGGGCGAGTGGATTGGGATTGACGATGACGCCGGGGTTGAGCAGGTTGTGGGGATCGACGGTGGCTTTGAGCTGCAGCATGAGAGCGTAAGCTTCTGATCCCCACTCGGTTTCGACGAAAGGCGCCATGTTGCGGCCGGTGCCGTGTTCGGCTTTGAGTGCGCCATCGTACTTGCCGACGACGAGGGCGATGATGTCGTCCATGAGTCGACGGTAGCGCTCGACTTCGGCGTCGGTGTTGAAGCCCTGGCTGAGGACGAAGTGGATATTGCCGTCTTTGGCGTGGCCGAAGATGAGGGCGTCGGTGTAGCCGTGCTTGACGAAGACGGCGCGGAGGTCGGTGACGGCGTCGGCGAGGCGGGCGACGGGGAAGGCCAGGTCTTCGGTGACGGCGGTGGTGCCGCTGGCGCGAAGCGCGCCGACAGAGGGGAAGAGGCCTTTGCGGACCTTCCAGAGAATGGCCTGCTCTACGGGGTTGCAGGTGAATTCTGCGGGCTGGAAGAGGGTCAGCGAGGCGAGTACGGCGCGGCCGCGGGACTCCAGTTCGTAGAGGTCGGTTTCTGTACCGGCCTGGAATTCGGTGAGGATGGCGGCTCCGGAGTCAGGGAGGAGCTTGAGGGAAGCGGGCAGGCCGGGATGATCTTCGACGGCGCGCAGGGAGGCGCGGTCCATGATTTCGAGAGCGGCGGCGCCGGCATTCTTCAGCCCTTCGATGGCCGAGGCGGCGGCGTGCAGATTGGGAAAAAGCAGCAGCGCTGTCGACTTGAACGGGTAATCGGGGACAGTGTTGAGGACGGCCTCGGCGATGAAAGCGAGAGTGCCTTCGGAGCCGATGAGCAGGTGGCTGAAGATGTCGACGGGGCGGTCGTAGTCGAGGAAGGCGTTGAGCGAGTAGCCGGTGGTGTTCTTGGTCTTGTACTTTCGGCGAATGCGGTCGGCGAGCGCGGGGCTGGCTTCGATCTCTGACTTGAGGTGCAGGAGGGTGGTGCAGAGGTGCGGTTCGAGAAGGCGAAAGAGGTTGTCGGCGTTGGCGTCGGCAGTATCGATCTGTGTGCCGGAGGGCAGGATGAAGGTGAGGGATTGCAGCGTGTGGTAGGCGTTCTGAACCACGCCGCAGCACATGCCGCTGGCGTTGTTAGCCAGGATGCCGCCCATGCGGCAGCTGGTGATGGAGGCGGGGTCGGGACCGATTTTCTTGCGGTAGAGGCGGAGGGCGTCGTTGGCGTGCTGGCCGATGACGCCGGGCTGGAGGCGGATGGCGTGGCCGGTCTGCTCGACGCGCAGGGCGCGCCAGTGGCGGGCGATATCGATCAGGACGCCGTCGGTGATGGACTGGCCGGAGAGGCTGGTGCCGCCGGCGCGGAAGACGAGCGGCACGCGGTTCTGGTGGCTGAACTGGAAGAGGCGCTTGATTTCTTCAGCCGTCTTGGGCTGGATGACGGCGCGGGGAACCAGGCGGTAGAAGCTGGCGTCGGAAGCGAAGGCGATGCGGTCGATAGGGCGGATGAGGATGCGAGAGGGGTCGATGACTTCCTGAAGGAGGCGCTGAATGTCGGCTGATTCCGGCGCTTTACTCGCTGCGAGGGGAACAGGAGGCATTTCAGGATGCATGGGGGGAACGGTCTCGGCGGAGGCGGCCATCCTTGGATTGTGTCCTCATTTGATGGCGCCTGGGGTGACATAAGACGTGGAGAGCGCCCGATTGGTACACCCATCATAGCCTGAGAGTGAGCGAAATCGGGATGAGGTGTGGCTGGGCGACATCCCCATTAGAGAAACAATCTCTCCATTGCTATGGATTGCCGGCGGATATGCGGCGTACACTGGGAGCGTTCCGCCTGAGCGCTGATTTGACGAGGTGTTTTGTTGCGCGTTTCGCTGTTCATCACCTGCTACAACGACGCCCTTTTTCCCGAAACGGGAAAGGCGGTGGTGAATGTGCTGGAGCGGCTGGGCCACGAGATCGAGTTTCGCCCGGAGCAGACCTGTTGCGGGCAGATGCACTGGAACACCGGCTACCTGCGCGAGGCGGTGCCGATCATTCGCCACTTTGTGAAGGTGTACCAGGATGTGGAGACGGTGGTGATCCCTTCTTCGTCGTGCGTGTCGATGATGCGCGATCACTATGTGAAGGCGGCGGAGATGGATGGGGACGCGAAGCTGGTCGCCGATGTTGAGGCGCTGCTGCCGCGGATTTTTGAGTTTTCGGAATTCCTGGTGCGCAAGCTGGGGGTGGAAGATGTGGGGGCTTCGTATCCGCACAAGGTGACGTACCACGCCAGTTGCCATTCGGAGCGGAGTCTGCACCTGGGGGATATTCCCATCCGGCTGCTGAAGCGGGTGCGTGGGCTGGACTTGCAGCCGATTCAGAACATTCAGGAGTGCTGTGGCTTTGGGGGAACTTTTTCGATCAAGAATCCGGATGTGTCTTCGGCGATGCTGGCGGACAAGGTGCGCAACGTGCTGAACACCGGCGCTGAGGTCTGCACGGCCGTGGATAACAGCTGCCTGATGCACATCTACGGGTCGCTGCACCGGCAGAGGACGTTTGCGCGGACGGCGCATATTGCCGAGATCCTGGCCTCGGGATACGACAAAGAAGTGACTGCGGAGGCGTTTGTATGAGTGGTGTGCAGACGCAGGACGGGACGCAGTGGAACCGGCAGGATTTTCCTGAGGCAGCGAAGGAAATCCTGGAGCAGTCGCAGACGCGCAAGAACGTGCAGCATGCGACCAATGTGATCCAGGGCAAGCGCAACAAGGTGGTGGCGGAGCTGCCGGATTGGGAAGATCTGCGCGAGGCGGGAGCGCAGATCAAGGCGCATACGCTGCGGCATCTGGACCACTACCTGGCGGAGTTCGAAGCCAACTGCACTGCGGCCGGAGGCCATGTGCATTGGGCGAGCGATGCGGCGGAAGCCAATCGGATCATCCTGGGTCTGGTGCAGCAGCATGACGCCAAAGAAGTGATCAAGATCAAGACCATGACTTCGGAAGAAGTCGGGCTGAATGCGACGCTCGAGGCGAATGGGATCGCTCCAATTGAGACGGACCTGGCGGAGTTGATTGTGCAGATGGGGAAGGACCGGCCATCGCATTTTGTGGCGCCGGCGCTGCATGTGAACCGGGCACAGGTGCGGGCGATCTTTCAGAAGGAGATGCACCTGCCTGATCTCGGTGATCGTCCGGAGGACCTGGCGACCGCCGCGAGGACGTATCTGAGAGAAAAATATCTGCGCATCAAGGTGGCGATTTCGGGCGGGAATTTTCTCATCGCCGACTCGGGCGGGATGTGCATTGTGGAATCCGAGGGCAATGGGCGGATGTGCCTGACGCTGCCCGATGTGCTCATCTCGATTGTGGGGATCGAGAAGGTGATTCCCAGCTTTCAGGACCTCGAGGTTTTCTTGCAGACGCTGCCGCGGTCGGCGACGGGCGAGCGGATGAATCCGTATAACTCGACGTGGTGCGGGGTGCATCCGGGAGATGGGCCGCAGGAATTTCACGTGGTGCTGCTGGACAATGGCCGGAGCCCCATTCTGGCGGACAAGGAAGCGCGGCAGACGCTGCAGTGTATTCGCTGCGCGGCTTGTTTGAACGCGTGCCCGGTGTATCACCAGACGGGCGGGCACGCGTATGAGTCGGTGTATGCGGGGCCGATTGGGGCGATTTTGACGCCGCAGTTGCATTCGATGAAGGAAGGGCGCTCGCTGCCCTATGCTTCTTCGCTGTGCGGGGCCTGTTACCAGGTGTGCCCGGTGAAGATCAACATTCCCGAAGTGCTGATTCATCTGCGCGGGAAGGTGGTGCAGGAGGATCAGGCGACACTGGCGGGCAAGTTCAGCTTGTGGAACATCGGCATGCAGGCGGCGGCGTTTTTGTTCGCGGACGCGGGGCGGTTAGGGCTGGCGGAGCGGGTGGGAGCGGTGGGGCAGAAGGTGCTGGTTTCGAAGAACGGGTTCATTGAGTGGATGCCGCTGATGCTGGGGGGATGGACGCAGACCAGGGATCTCAAGGCGCTGCCGGCGCAGTCGTTTCGGCAGTGGTGGGCGAAGGAGAAGGCGCCAAGTGCTGCCGCGAAGAACGGGAGGGTGTCGCATGGCTGAAGTCATGGATCATCGCGCGGCGATCCTGGGGAGTATCCGAAAGGCGCTGGGGCAAGCTTCTTCAAAGGATGCGATTGCGGAGGAGTATGCGGCGATTCCGCGGACCTACACGAAGACGGGCGGGATGGAACGTGCCGCGCTGCTCGCTCATTTTGAGGAGCGGCTGGTGGAGTATGACGCCGGGGTGTATCGCGCTGCAAAGGATGGGATTGCAGCGAAGGTGGCGGAGATTTTGACGGCGCGGGGCAAGCCGGGGCTGACGTTGCCGGAGGGCGTTCCCGCGGAGTGGCTGCCGGAGGGGTTTTCGTTTGAGGTTGCTGGGCTGCAGGCGCTGGAGTTGGACAAGACGCCGGGTGTGCTGACGGGCTGCACGGTGGCGATCGCAGAGACGGGGTCGATTGTCCTGCAAAATGCGGCGGCGCAGGGGGCGAGGATCCTTTCGCTGGTGCCGGACTATCACTTGTGCGTGGTGTTTGCGGAGCAGGTGGTGCTTACGGTGCCGGAGGCGTTTGCGCGGCTGGAAGGGACTTCGACGCTGCCGACGACGTTTGTGTCGGGGCCTTCGGCGACCGCGGATATCGAGATGACGCGGATCAAGGGTGTGCATGGGCCGCGGTTTTTGGATGTGCTGATCGTGGTGGAGGCTTAGGCGAGAAGCAGATTCCCCTGAGGGGAATGACAAAAGAAAAGCAAGGGCAAAAACAAACGCAGGTCCTTCGACCTCGTTCGGCAAAAAACCGCCGAACTACGCTCAGGATGACCCCATCTTTCGCGTGCAGGTTGTTAACGGGCGTTAGCTGCCGGTGACGAGGTCGTTGCGCGGGACGAGTAGCTGGATGATGGCGAGGGCGACCAGGTAGGCGGTTCCGGCGACGAGGAAGATGGCGCTGTAGGAGTGGGTTTTTTGCAAGACGAGGCCGACGATCCAGGCGGCGAGCATGCCGCCGACGGCGCCTCCGAAGCCGGCGAATCCTGTGACTGATCCGATGAAGGATTTGGGGAACATGTCGGAGGCCAGGGTATAGATGTTCGCGGACCAGCCCTGGTGGGCGGCGGCGGCGAGGCTGATGACCGCGATGGCCATCCACAGGGTGTGGATGATGCCGATGCAAGTGATCGGCGTAACGCAGAGGGCGCAGGCCAGCATGGCGAAGCGGCGCGCGGCCTTGATGCTCATGCCCACGCGGATAAATTGTGCGGGAAGCCATCCGCCGAAGACGCTGCCGATGCAGGCGGCGACGTAGATGACGATGATGGGCGCGGCCAGACCCGTGACCTTGAGTCCGTAGTCAGCGGCAAAGTATTTAGGCAGCCAGAAGAGTAGGAACCACCAGACCGGGTCGGTGAGCCCTTTGCCGATGAGCAGAGCCCACGACTGGCGGTAGACGAGAAGGCGTCTCCACGGGACCTTGGTGAGGACGTCGGCGGCGTCCGAGCGAATGTGAAGGAGTTCCGGTTCGGAGCAGCCACTGTGATCGGCGGGGCTGCGGTAGGTGGTGTACCAGACGATCAGCCAGATGCTGCTGAAGCAGCCGGTGAAGACGAAGGCCCATTGCCAGCCGAGGTGCGTGGCTACCCAGGGGACGGTGAGCGGGACGAGGATGGCTCCGACGCTGGTGCCGCTGTTGAAGAGGCCGGTGGCGAGGGCGCGCTCGCGCTTGGGAAACCATTCGGCGACGGTCTTGATGGCGGCGGGGAAGTTGCCGGATTCGCCGAGGCCGAGGAAGAAGCGGCAGATGCCGAAGGTGAGGGCGGTGCGGGCGAAGGCGTGGCTGATCGCGGAGAGGCTCCACAGGCCGATGGCGAGGGCGTAGCCGAGGCGGACGCCGATCTTGTCGATGATGCCGCCGGCCACGAGCAGGCCGATGGCGTAGGCGGCCTGGAAGGCGACGACGATGTAGCCGTACTGGAGCTCGGTCCAGCCAATCTTGGTCTGCAGCAGGGGGGCGAGGAAGCTGAGGACCTGGCGGTCCATGTAGTTGATGGTGTTGGCGAAGAAGAGCAGGGCGCAGATGCGCCAGCGGATGCTGGTCATTTTTTCATTCGCGAGGAAGAGACGCTCGCGGATGCTGGTTGCGGGTTCGGCGGGCATGATGGGCTCGGGCGTGACGGGCTCGGGCATGTCAGGCCTGGGTTCCGGCGAGAATTGTGTTTGCATTCGAAGGCGAGGCGGCGGGCAGGTTGAAGTAGCGGGCCGCGTTCGAGAAGCAGATGTCTTTGACCATGTTGCCAACCAGAGCGGGGTCGTTGGGGAGCAGGCCTTTTTCCATTTCGCTGCCGAGGAGGTTGCAGAGGACGCGGCGGAAGTATTCGTGGCGCGGGTAGGAGAGGAAGGAGCGTGAGTCGGTGACCATGCCGACGAAGCGGGAGAGCAGGCCGACGTTGGAGAGCGCGTTCAACTGCAGTTCGATGCCGTCCTTCTGGTCGAGAAACCACCAGCCGCTGCCGAACTGGACTTTCCCGGGAATGCCTTTCTCGGAAAAGCTGCCGATGAGGGTGGCGAAGGCGTAGTTCTGAAGCGGGTTGGAATTGTAGACGATGGTGCGAGGCAGGGAGCTGTGCTCGTCAAGGCGATCGAGGAAGCGGGCCAGGGCGTTGAGCTGCAGCGACTCGCCCATGGTGTCGAAGCCGGTGTCGGGGCCATGGACGCGGAAGGCGCGGGTGTTGGCGTTGCGCAGGGCGCCGAGGTGGAGCTGCATGGTCCAGCCGAGGTTGGCATAGTGCTGGCCGAGGAAGAACATCAGGTAACTGGCGAAGGCGCGGTGGTCGTCAGGGCTGGCGGCGTGGCCGTGGCGGGCCTGGTCGTAAATGGCGATGGCTTTCGATTCGGAGCACTCGTCGGCGTAAGAGATGTCGAGGCCGTGATCGGAAAGGCGGCAGCCGGCGGCGTGGAAGTCTTCGAGGCGCTGCTGCAGGGCGCGGAGGAAGCTGTAGAAAGAGTCGATGGGCTGGTGGCTGGCCTGGGCGAGGCGGTCGATCCACTGGTTGAAGGCTTCCGGGGTGTGGACGCGCAGGGCGGCGTCGGGACGGAAGGTTGGCAGCACGCGAGTGGACAGGCCGGAACTGGCGATCTGGGAGTGGTAGACGAGCGCGTCGGTGGGGTCGTCTGTGGTGCAGATGGTGTCGACGGAGAACTTTTTCAGCAGGGGGTGAACGTCGAGGATGCCGGATTCGAGGACGGCATTGGCCTGTTCCCAGATGCGCGGCGCGGAGTCGGCGTTGAGAGTTTCGCTGATGCCGAAGTAGCGGTCTAGTTCGAGGTGAGTCCAGTGGTAGAGCGGGTTGCGCAGGGTGTAGGGGACGGTCGCGGCCCAGGCCAGAAATTTCTCGTAGGGTGGGGCGTTGCCGGTGCAGAGGTCTTCGGAGAGGCCATTGGCGCGCATGGCTCGCCACTTGTAGTGATCGCCTTCCAGCCAGATTTCGTGCAGGTTGCGGAAATGGCGGTTCTGGGCGATTTCCTTGACCGGCAGATGGCAGTGGTAATCGAAGATGGGCTGCGGGGCGGCGTATTCGGTGTAGAGATGACGCGCGGTTTCCGTTTCGAGAAGGAAGCCGGGATGGATGAAGGACATTGTTTCCTCCGAACAGTGATGTCGCAGGGCGGACCAGATTCAGCGGCGGCGACGAGCCAGACCAGTATCGTTCGAGAGGGCCAAACTACGCTAATGCCTTAGGCCAGGGCTTCGACGGCGGTGAGGACGCCGCGGAGTTCGGCGAGGCCTTTGAGACGGCCGACGGCTGGGTAACCGGGGACGGCGGTGCGTTCAAGGTCGGTGAGGATCTTGTTGCCGTGGTCGGCGCGGAAGGGAATGGGGATGGGGTCGCCGGCGGCGGTGCGGCGGCGTTGTTCGAGGACCAGCTCTTTCATGAGGCCGACAATGTTGACGTCGCCCGCCAGGTGCGGCGCTTCGTGGAAGGCGTCGCGGTCCGGTTCCTGTTTGGTGGAGCGGAGGTGGACGAAGTATATGCGCGGGGCGAGGCGGCGGATCATGTCGACGAGCGGGTTGTCGAGGCGGGCTCCGAGAGAGCCGGAGCAAAAGGTGATGCCGTTGGATGGCTCGGGGGTCTGGGCGAGGAGGAATTCGAGGTCGGCGAGTGTGCTGGCGATGCGGGGCAGGCCGAGGAGCGGACGGGGCGGGTCGTCGGGATGGATGCAGAGGCGGACGCCGGCTTCTTCCGCAGCGGGACAGACAGCGCGGAGGAATTCGCCGAGGTTGGCGCGCAGGCCGTCGCGGCCGATGTCGCCGTAGCTGGCAATGGCTTGGCGGACGTAGTCGAGGGTGTAGACCTCGGTGGTGCCGGGCAGGCCGGCGAGGACGGTGCGGGTGAGCGTGGCCTGCTGCGAAGGGCTCAAGGCGTCGAGAAGGACGCGGGCGTTGCGCTGCTGGTCGGTGGTCCAGTCGGACTCGGCGTGGGGGCGCTGGAGGATGAAGAGGTCGAAGGCGGCCAGCGAGAGGGCATCGAAGCGGAGAGCTAGAGCGCCGTCGGGAAGCGGGTATTCGAGGTCGGTGCGCAGCCAGTCGAGCACCGGCATGAAGTTATAGCAGACGGTGGAGATGCCGCAGGCGGCGAGGTTGCGCAGGGTCTGGCGGTAGTTGTCAATGTGGCGCTGCCATTGAGGGCCGCGCTTCTTGATGTCTTCGCTCACGTTGACGCTTTCGACGACGGACCAGGTGAGGCCGTCAGCGGCGACGATGTTCTGGCGTTCGCGGATGGCTTCGACGGGCCAGAGTTCGCCGGGAGGGATGTCGTGCAGGGCGGTGACGATGCCGGTGGCGCCGGCCTGGCGGGCGTCGGCGAGGGTGACGGCGTCGCGTGGTCCGAACCAGCGCCAGGTTTGTTCCATTTCGATGCTCTCCCGTGGCCGAGGTCGATCCTCAGGCCGATTCGAGGATCAGGTTGGAGTATTGGGTGGTGTCGCCGGTGCGGATGAGGCCGATGGCGTTGGGGACGCGGCGCTTGAGCTCGATGTGCGGCTCGTAGGTGATGGGGATACCAAGCAGAGCGGCATCGAGCTGGTCGGTGACGTCGGGGGTATTTTCTGCGAGGAATTCGGCGGCGGCGTAGACCTGCCCGATCACGAAATTGTCCTTGATGGCGCGGAGGACGTCGATGACTTTGGGGATGTCGTCTACGAGGGAGATGTCGACGGTTTCAATCTGCGGCCAGTAGGGGAATCCGCGATCGGCGATGACCAGCGTGTTGGTATGGCGCACGCGACAGAGCAGGGCGTTGATGGCGGGATTGAGGATGCCGGCTTTCAGCATGGCGACTCCGGAAGGGTCATAGCGAAACTCCGCGCTTCCAGGGGATGAAGTCGTCCTGGCGAAGGTCTTCGGCCTTGGTGTGGGTCTTGCCGCTGGCGACATCGATGACCAGGTTCAAGATGGCCTCGCCCATTTGAGGAATCGTGCTTTCACCGCGGATGACGGCGCCGGTATCAATGTCGATGATGTCGGACATGCGTTCGGCAAGGATGGTGTTAGTGGAGAGCTTAATGACCGGGGTGATGGGATTGCCGGTGGGGGTGCCGAGGCCGGTGGTGAAGAGGACGACGGTAGCGCCAGCGCCGGCCTGAGCGGTGACGGCTTCGACATCGTTGCCGGGAGTGCATTGCAGGTTGAGGCCGGGCTTTTGGATGTATTCGGGATAGTCGAGGACGCCGGCGACGGGCGAGGTGCCGCCTTTGCGGGCTGCGCCTGCGGACTTCATCGCGTCCGTGAGCAGGCCGTCGCGGATGTTGCCGGGAGATGGATTCATTTCGAAGCCGGAGAAGACGGCCTTGGCGCGGGCTTCGTACTTGCGCATGAGCTCGATGAAGCGATCGCCGGTTGCGTCGTCGACGGCGCGGTTGATGAGGTTTTGCTCGGAGCCGCAGAGTTCGGGGAATTCAGAGAGCAGCGTCTTGCCGCCAAGCGCGGCGAGGAGGTCGGAGACGTGGCCAATGGCGGGGTTGGCGCTGATGCCGGAAAATCCGTCCGATCCGCCGCATTTGAGGCCGACGGTCAGCTTGGAGAGCGGGGCGGGCTGGCGCTCGATCTTATTGGCTTCGACGAGGCCGTGGAAGGTCTGCTGGATGGCGTCTGAGAGCATCTGCGATTCGAGGCCGGACTTCTGCTGGTCGAAGATATAGAGCGGCTTCGAGAAGTTTGGGTCGCGGAGTTTGAGCTCTTCCTGGAGGTCGGAGATCTGGGCGTTCTGGCAGCCGAGGCTGAGGATGGTGGCGCCGGCGACGTTGGGGTTGTGGATGTAGCCGGCGAGCAGTCCGCAGAGGGCGCGGGAGTCTTCGCGGGTGCCTCCGCAGCCGAGCTGGTGGAGGAGGAATTTGATGCCGTCGACATTGGGGAATATGCGAGCGGGAGCCGGCGCAGGATCGGGGACGGGTTTCGTAGCGGACTTGCGAAATTCATCGAGCAAGGTCCGGACCTGCTGGCGATAGCGCCTGGGGCGGCCGTAGCCGAGTTCTTCTTCAAAGGCTTCGCGGAGGGCGTCGACGTTGCGGTTTTCGCAGAAGACCAGCGGGATGACCAGCCAGTAGTTGCGCGTGCCGACCTGGCCGTCGGCGCGGTGATAGCCGAGGAAGGTGCGGTCGCGGAAGGCGGAGACGTCAGGGGCGGACCAGTGGTATTCGACTGCCTTGGCGTGGAAGGGCGCGGCGTCATGGGCGACGTTGGCGGTTGAGAGCAGACCGGCGAACGGGATGGGCTGGCGGGCGCGGCCCACGGTCACGCCGTACATGCGGATCTCGTCGCCCACTGCAAAGGCCTGCATGGCGAACTTGTGCTTGGCGGGGACAGGTCCGGGAAGCGTGTAGGAAACGCCGTTGTGGGTGACGGATTCGCCGGCGGACAGGTCGGCCAAAGCGACCAGGACGTTGTCGCGCGGATCAAGCTGGATTGCCTGGGGAGTGTTCACGGAACTCTCTGCTGGATGGGATGCGATGATGCCGGCCACCCAAGTAATCTACCACTCCCGCGGACCACCGGACACGGGGGCGGAGGGCGGCGAAGCTCGTATCCCGGCGATTCAAGAAAGAAATGTTGTCGGATCGGGTGTCGATCTGGGCGCTACGGAGCATCTTTACGAGTTCCTTACAAAACTATTAGTCCCCACTCGTGCGCCGCTGCCGAGGATAGAAGGAGTGTTGTCAGAAGGATCGGTCAGGCATGCAGGATTTTTGGATGTTGGTATTGACGGCGGGTTTTTTTGCGCTGGCATTTGGGTATGTGCGCGGATGCCAGAGGCTGAGGTAGCGAAATGAACGTGGTCACAATCGTGGTGCTGGTGTTGTCGTTCTTGTTGCTGGGCTACCTGGCGGCGACGCTGTTGTTTCCGGAGAAGTTTTGAAATGACGAGCAATGGGTGGTTGCAGTTTGCGGTATTTTCCGCGTTGTTGTTGCTTTCGGTGAAGCCCGTCGGGATTTACCTGGCGAAGGTGCTGGAAGGCGAGCGGACGTGGCTCGATCCTTTGTTGCGGCCGATCGAAAAGCTCATTTACAAGCTGGGCGGCGTGAATGCCGGCGAAGAGATGAACTGGCGCGAGTATGCGTTTGCACTGCTTGGCTTCTCGGCGGTGAGCATGCTGCTGACCTACATGATGGAGCGGCTGCAGGGGTGGGGACCGCTGGCGGCAAGCTGGTTGAATCCGCGGAAGCTGGCGGGGGTAGAACAGGCGCTGGCATTCAATACGGCGGCTTCCTTCACCACCAACACCAACTGGCAGTCGTATGTGCCCGAAACGACGATGAGCTATCTGACCCAGATGAGCTCGCTGGCGTATCACAACTTCGCCAGTGCGGCGGTGGGCATCGCGGTCGCGGTGGCGCTGGTGCGCGGCATCAAGCGGATGAGTTCGCCGACGATTGGGAACTTCTGGGTGGATGTGACGCGCAGCATCTTGTACGTGCTGCTGCCGGGCTGCGCGATCTTTGCGCTGGTGCTGGTGTGGCAGGGCGTGCCGCAGAACTTCCATCCCTACACGCAGGCCACGACGCTGGAGTCGCAGACGCAGACCATCGCGCAAGGGCCGGTGGCTTCGCAGGAAGCGATCAAGATGCTGGGCACCAATGGCGGCGGATTCTTCAATGCCAACAGCGCGCATCCGTTTGAGAATCCCACGCCGTTTACGAACCTGCTTGAGATGCTGGCGATCTTTGTGATTCCCGCAGCGCTGACGTTTACGCTGGGACGGTTGACGGGTTCGCCGGGGCACGGCTGGGCGGTGCTGGCGACCATGTTCATCTTGTTTGCGGTGGGATTCACGACGGTGTACTGGGCCGAATCGCATGCGCATCCGATGATCCATGGGGCGCAGCAGGCGGGTACTGCGACTGCACCGGGCGGCAACATGGAAGGCAAGGAAGTGCGCTTCGGGATTGCGCAGACTTCGCTGTTTGCGACGATCACGACGGATGCCAGCTGCGGCGCGGTCAACGGCATGCATGACTCCTTCACCGCGCTGGGCGGGATGGTGGTGCTGACCAACATCATGCTGGGCGAGGTGGTGTTTGGTGGGGTGGGCGCGGGGCTGTACGGCATTCTCATCTTTGTCGTGCTGGCGGTGTTTATTGCTGGACTCATGGTTGGACGCACGCCCGAGTACCTGGGCAAGAAGATCGAAGCCTATGACGTCAAGATGGCGATGTTGTATGTGCTCATCTTTCCGCTGATCATCCTGGTGCTGACGGCCATCTTTGTGCTGGCGCCCACGGTCGGGCTGAGCAGTCTCAACAACGCCGGACCGCACGGTCTCACGGAGATTCTCTATGCGTTCACCTCGGCGACGGGCAACAACGGCTCGGGCTTCGCGGGGCTGAATGCGAACACGTGGTGGTACAACGTGGTGCTGGGCGGGGCCATGCTGGGCGGTCGTTTCCTGATGGTCGTGCCAGTGCTGGCGCTGGCGGGGAACCTGGCGAGCAAGAAGAGCGTGCCGCCTTCGCCGGGGACTTTTCCAGTGAACGGCGGTCTGTTCACGGTACTGCTGACGGGCGTGATTCTCATTCTGGGTGCGCTGACGTTCTTCCCGGCGTTGAGCCTGGGTCCGATTCTGGAGCATTTGCTGCTGAAGTCGGGGCAGCTTTTTTAGGGGTAGATTTGCGAAGGCATTTGGCGTTGTCCGAGGTAGTTTGAAGATGATTGACAAGAAGAGTTTGTGGAGTCCGGACATTTTGCGGCAGGCGTCGGTTGATGCCTTGCGCAAGCTCGATCCGCGGCTGATGGTGAAGAACCCGGTGATGTTTGTGGTGGAGGTGGGCAGCGTGTTGACGACGGCGCTGCTGATCGGTGACGTGGTCAGCCATCGCAGCGGCTTGGGATTCAATTTGCAGATCACGCTGTGGCTGTGGTTCACGGTGTTGTTTGCGAATTTCGCCGAAGCCATGGCCGAAGGGCGCGGCAAGGCGCAGGCCGACACGCTGCGCAAGGCCAAGGGCGAGACGATCGCGCGACGCTACGCTGCGAGCGGTCAGCTGGAGGACGTTACCAGCAGCCTGTTGCGCACCGGCGACGTGATCTATGTCGAAGCGGGGCAGTTCATTGCCGGCGATGGAGAAGTGGTCGAAGGCGTTGCTTCGGTTGACGAGTCGGCGATTACGGGAGAGTCGGCGCCGGTGATTCGCGAGGCGGGCGGCGACCGCTCGGCGGTGACAGGCGGCACGCGCGTGCTGTCGGATTTCATCAAGGTGAAGATCACTTCGAATCCGGGCGAGACATTTCTGGACCGCATGATCGCGCTGGTCGAAGGTGCGACGCGGCAGAAGACTCCCAACGAAATTGCGTTGAGTATTTTGCTTTCAGGCCTGACGATCATATTTTTGCTTGCGGTCGTGACCTTGCAGCCGTTTGCCATGTATTCGAAGGCTCCGCAGACGGTGTTTGTGCTGGTGTCGCTGCTGGTGTGTCTGATCCCCACAACGATTGGCGGATTGCTTTCGGCGATCGGCATTGCGGGCATGGACCGGCTGGTGCAATACAACGTGCTGGCCATGAGCGGTCGTGCTGTGGAGGCGGCGGGCGATGTAAGCACGCTGCTGCTGGACAAGACGGGCACGATCACGCTGGGCAACCGGCAGGCGACGGAGTTTTATGCTGCTCCGGATGTGAGCCCGGAACGGATGGCCGATGCGGCGCAGCTTTCTTCGCTGTCGGATGAAACTCCGGAAGGGCGGTCGATCGTGGTGCTGGCGAAGGAGAAATACAACCTGCGCGGCCGCGATTTGAGCAGTATTCAAGCGGAGTTTGTGCCGTTTACGGCGCAGACGCGGATGTCGGGCGTGGATTTGCCGGGGTCGAAGATTCGCAAGGGATCGGTGGATGCGATTTCGCGCTTTCTTGAGGAACAGGGATCGAGTTTGCCGCGCAAGGTGCGCGATCAGGTGGAAGAGATTGCGCGTGCTGGCGGTACTCCGCTGGTGGTTGCCGAAAACAACACGGCGCTGGGCGTGATCTATCTCAAGGACATTGTAAAGGGCGGGTTGAAGGAGCGGCTGGCGCGGCTGCGGGCGATGGGGATTCGCACCATCATGATTACCGGCGACAATCCACTGACGGCGGCGGTCATTGCGCGCGAGGCCGGCGTCGATGATTTTCTGGCCGAGGCGAAGCCCAAGGACAAGATGGACCTGATCAAGCGCGAGCAGGCCAAGGGCAAGCTGGTGGCGATGACCGGCGATGGTACGAATGACGCTCCAGCATTGGCGCAGGCCGATGTGGGCGTGGCCATGAACTCAGGGACGCAGGCGGCGAAAGAGGCCGGCAACATGGTGGATCTCGATTCGAATCCCACCAAGTTGATCGAGATTGTGGAGATCGGCAAGCAGCTGCTGATGACGCGGGGGGCGCTGACGACTTTTTCCATCGCCAATGATGTAGCCAAGTATTTTGCCATCATTCCCGCGATGTTTGCGGGAGTGTTTCCGGTGTTGAATGCGCTGAACATCATGCACCTGGCAACGCCGCAGTCGGCGATTTTGTCGGCGGTGATTTTCAATGCGGTGATCATCATTGCGCTGATTCCGCTGGCTTTGAAAGGCGTGGCGTACAAGCCTAAGGCGGCGGCGGTGCTGCTGCGCGAGAACCTGCTGATCTATGGCCTGGGCGGGGTGATTGTGCCTTTCATTGGGATCAAGGCGATCGACCTGGTGCTGGTCACGCTGCACCTGGCTTAGCCAGGTCTTAAGAGTTTAGGAGAAACGCTGTGCATTCTGTGTGGAAGACTTCAATTCGATTTACGCTGGTGACGACGGTGCTGCTGGGGTTTGCGTATCCGCTGGCGATTACGGGTGTGGCTCATGTTTTGTTTTCGCATCAGGCGTCAGGGAGTTTGATTCTGAAGAATGGGCACGTGGTGGGATCGGCGCTGCTGGGGCAGAGCTTTACCAGCGACAAGTACTTTCATCCGCGCATCTCCGCAGCGGGCAACGGGTATGATGCGGCGAACTCGGGCGGGTCGAACTATGCGCAGTCGAATCTCAAGCTGGTGCAGCGGGTGCAAGGAGATATCGACAAGCTGGCAGCGCAGAATCCGGGCAAGCCAGTGCCGATTGATTTGGTGACGGCTTCGGGGTCGGGGCTCGATCCGGACATCACTCCCGATGCAGCGTATTACCAGGCAGGGCGTGTGGCGAAGACGCGTGGCATCGAGGAGGGCACGGTGAAGCAGCTAGTGGCTGCTCATGTCACGCCGCGTACGCTGGGTCTTCTGGGCGAGCCGCGGGTGAACGTGCTCCAACTCAATCTTGATCTGGATACGATGACCAAGTAATTAGAGCTCGCGAGCTAGCGGACCTGGTAATTGTGAGCCAAGGTGCTGAATTGTTCTACCTGGGTTTCGATCCAGGGTGCATCGTGGCCGAGTTCGCGAGCCATGATTTCTGCGACCGGGCGAGATAGCGCGATCGCTGCGGCGGCGTTGAGAAAGAGCGCGCGGGTGCGGCGGGCGAGGACGTCTTCGACGGTGCGGGCCATCTCGTGGCGGACGGCCCAGATGACTTCCGCGGGACAGTACGTAAGATCGGGGTGCATCGGCTCAAGCAGCTTGGCATCGCCAGCGGCAAGCCTGCGAATCTCGAGCGCATCGGCGCCATAGACGCCCAGCCGGCCGAGGTCTTCGGGATGCTCGTGGTAGCCGTGCAGATGGAGATTACGCGTCACGCAGGGCTGGTCGTCGAGCGTGCCCAGGGTGATGGCGTGGTTGACACAATCCTCGGCCATGTGGCGGTAGGTGGTCCACTTGCCGCCGACGATGGTGATGAGGCCCGCGGAATCAATGTGGATGGTGTGATCGCGGGAAAGCGCCGATGTTTTCTGCGGCGATTCTTCCTGCGCTTTCACCAACGGACGAATGCCGACGTAGACACTGAGGACGTCTTCTCGCTGGGGCGGGCGGGTGAGGAATTCCGCGGCGGTGTCGAGGATGAAGTTGATCTCTTCTTCGAAGGGGAGCGGCTCGTAGGTGGCTTCTTGAATCGGAGTATCGGTGGTGCCGACGACGACGTGGTCGTGCCATGGAATGGCGAAGAGCACACGGCCGTCGCTGGTCTTGGGCACCATGATGGCGGAATCGGCACGCAGGAATGAGCGCTCAAAGACGAGGTGAATGCCCTGGCTAGGAGCAATCATGTTCTTGGCTTCCGGCTCGGTCATACGCCGGATCTTGTCGGCAAACATGCCGGTGGCGTTGATGACAACGCGGGCTGGAGCGGTGTGGGTGATGCCGGTTTCGGAATCGCGGAAGAGGACGCCATTGGCAAATCCGTCTTCGCCTTTGGTGATTTCGACGACAGGGGCATAGTTCAGCAGCGTGCCGCCATGGTCGGCGGAGGTCGCAACCATGTGCATAAGCAGGCGGGTGTCGTCGAACTGTCCGTCGTAGTAGAGCACGCCGCCGCGCAGGCCTTCGGTCTGGAGGTTGGGAAGCTTTTCGACGGTTTCTTCGAGCGAAAGCACGCGGGACTTGCCGAAGTTGTACTTACCGGCGAGCAGGTCGTAGACCTTCATGCCGATGCCGTAGAAGGGCGCTTCCCACCAGGAGTAGTTGGGCACGATGAAAGCCAGATCGTGGACCAGGTGAGGCGCGTTCTGGCGCAGGAGGCCGCGTTCTTTGAGGGCTTCCATGACCAGGGAGATGTTGCCTTGCTCGAGGTAGCGGACGCCGCCGTGGATGAGCTTTGTGCTGCGGCTGGAGGTGCCTTTGCCGAAGTCTTCGGCTTCGAGAAGAAGGACGGCGAAGCCGCGGGAAGCAGCGTCGATGGCGACGCCGACACCGGTGGCGCCGCCGCCGATGACGATCATGTCCCAGGGCTCAGTGCGGCTGGCGATGCGATTGATAATGGTCTTGCGGTCCATCGGACTTCCTTGCGCAGCGCTCGAGTTAAACGACTGCGGCGTTAGCGGTTTCGAGGATGGCGCGCAGATCCTCGCTGGATTTGCCGGCAAACCATGCGCGGAGATTTTGCTCTCCAGCGCGTGTGGAGAGATAGCTGCGCAAGAGTCTTTCCAGCGCCTCGGGAACGTCTTCGGAGAGGCAGCGGTAGTTTACAGGTCGAGCCACGCCGGCATGCAAGCCGAGAGCTCCGCCGAGTGCCCAGGACCAGGCGTCGGCGAGCTTGCCGTCGTGCTTGATCTTCTTGCCTTCCAGGCCGACATCGGCGATCCAGTGCTGGCCACAGCTGTTGGGGCAGCCAGTGACGTGGATGGACAGCTGCTGATCGAAGCCGGGCAGGCGAGTTTGCATCTCTTCAACCAGCCAGCGGGCGAAGGCTTTGGTCTCGGTGATCGCGAGCTTGCAGAATTCCGTGCCGGTGCAGGCGACGGTGCCGCGCCAGAAGTTGGAAGCTTCGACGGTGAGGCCGAGGGCTGTGAGTTCAGCCAGGACCTTATCGAGATTGGCGTGGGGGACGCCGGGCAGGATGAAATTTTGCATGACGGTGGTGCGAAGCTCGGCGCCGGCGTATTTCTCTGCGAGGTTGGCGAGGGCGATGAGTTGTTCGCCGGTCATACGGCCGTTGAGCACAGTAGCGCCGACGGAGTAGAGGCCGGGCTGCTTCTGAGGGCGGACGCCGACGTGATCGCGGAAGACATCGTCGGGCACGGCATCGTTGACGCCGGGGGCGAGGTCGAAGGCCAGCTTGGCTTTGAGGTTTTCGAGGAAACGCTCAGCGGTCCAACCTTCGCGCAGAAAGAGGTGCTTGAGGCGGGCGCGGTCTCGGCTTTCGCGCAGGCCCTGCTGTTCGCGGAAGATTTCGACAATGCCGCGAACGACGGGAACGACCTGGTCTTCGTGGAGAAACGCGTCGAGCTTGACGGCGAGATGCGGATCGGCGGAGAGGCCTCCGCCGACGCGGACGGAGTAGCCGATTTTGCCGGTGTCTGGATGTTTTACCGCGCTGATGCCGATGTCGTTGATTTCGGGATAGGAGCACCAGACGGGGCAGCCGGTGACGGAGATCTTGAACTTGCGCGGCAGGTTGTAGAACTCGCTGTTGCCGTTGACTTCGCGGGCTACGGCGCGGGCCAAGGGTGAGGCGTCAATCAGTTCTTCATGGTCGAGGCCGGCCATGGGGCAGCCGGTGACGTTGCGGACGACGTCGCCGCAGGCGCCCTTGGGAGAGAGGCCGACGCTATAGAGGGATTCAATCGCAGCGGGGAGCGAGTCGACGGTGAGCCAGTGGAGTTGGATGGCCTGGCGGGTGGTGATGTCGGCGAGATTGCGGCCATGGTCGCGGGCCAGCACACCGATGGCGCGGGCTTGGGAGGCGGTGGCGATGCCGTTGGGGATGCCGATGCGCAGCATGAAGAACTCGGTGGCTTTGCCGACGCCGCCGGTGCCGCCGGTGACGCCGGCTCCATCGCCCTGGGTGTAGATGCCCCACCACTTGAAGTAGAACTCGGCCCACTCGGGGAGGACGCTGGCGCGGCCGTCGCGGGCGAACTGGCGAATTTCTTCGAAGGCTTCCCAGGGATTTTTCTCGCGCTTGAGGCGTTCGGAGCGCTGCGCCTTGGTTTCTTTGGCAGGGACGGGGGGAGTAGAGGGTGTGCTCATCGAATGCGTCTCCTCCTACGATGGTACAGGGTGGATGCGGCACGGGATGCGGCGGCGAAAGCGCGTTCAGGAAGGTCGGCGGAGGATGGGATTGACCTGCCACGGCGGGCCATGGCAGAGGTTACTATTCACTAGAAGAAAGCATTGATCGTCCATGGAGTGTTGCCCTTTGAAAATGAGAATCCTGCCGTTCGCTTTTGCTGTCGTTTTTGGTTGCTGGGCCCAGTCTTTTGAGGGGCAGGCGAGTTCTCAAACGGATGCGGCCGCGCTGTCGTTGATGCCCGTGCCAGCCAGCGTAACGCCAGGGAGCGGACAGTTCCTGGTGACCGGGCAATTTTCAGTGACGCTTGCCGGGTTCAGCGAGCCGCGATTGTTGCGAGCGCGACAGCGTTTTATGGACACGCTGGGACGGGAGACGGGGATTCCGTTCTTTCCGGATGCGCCGGGGGCAACGGGTGGCATGGAGGTGAATACCATGGGGCCGAGCGCGGCGGTGCAGGAACTGGGCGAAGATGAGTCGTATCACCTGGAAGTGACTTCGCAGGGGATTCGTCTCTCCGCGCCAAATCCGCTGGGCGCCATGCACGGCTTGCAGACTGTGCTGCAGTTGGTTCATGTCACGCCGCAGGGGTTTGCCATGCCCGCGGTGACGATCGACGACAAGCCGCGGTTTCCGTGGCGGGGACTGATGATCGATTCGGGACGCCACTTCATGCCGCTGCCGGTGGTGCTGCGCAACCTGGATGCCATGGAGGCAGTGAAGCTGAACGTGATGCACTGGCACCTGTCGGAGGACCAGGGTTTTCGCGTGGAGAGCAAAGTCTTTCCGCTGCTACAGCAGAAGGGCTCGGATGGGCTTTTTTATACGCAGGAAGAGATCCGGCGGACCATCGAGTACGCGCGGGATCGCGGGATCCGCGTGGTGCCGGAATTCGATATGCCGGGGCATGCGACCGCCTGGTTTGTGGGGTATCCAAACCTGGCCAGCGGCAAGGGGCCATACCAGATCGAGCGGCATTGGGGCGTGTTCGACCCGGCGATGGATCCGACGCGGGAGAGCACGTTCCAGTTTTTGAATACGTTCTTTGGCGAGATGACGGCGCTTTTTCCCGATCACTATTTTCACGTGGGAGGGGATGAGTGCAATGGCAAGGAGTGGGACGCGAGTCCGCGCATCCAGGCATTCATGAAGCAGCACGGGCTGAAGGACGACGCGGCGCTGCAGGCGTATTTCAGCGGACGGGTGCAGAAGCTTGTGGCGGCGCGGCACAAGATCATGGAAGGCTGGGATGAGGTGCTGCAGCCGGATACACCCAAGGATGTGGTGATTCAATCGTGGCGCGGGCGGGATTCGCTGCTGGCGGCAGCGCAGCGAGGGTATCGGGGGCTGCTTTCCAACGGCTATTACATCGATTTGAACCAGCCGGCCGCGGAGCACTACCTGGTCGATCCAATTGGCGACATCGGCGACAAGCTGACGGCGGAGCAGAAGGCGAGCATCCTGGGCGGCGAAGCGACGATGTGGTCGGAGTTTACGACGGGCGAGATTGTCGACAGCCGCATCTGGCCGCGCACGGCGGCGATTGCCGAGCGATTCTGGTCGCCGGAATCGGTGCGGGACGTGGAGTCGATGTACCGCAGAATGGCGATCACGGGTCGGAAGCTGGAGGCGTATGGCATTACCAGCAAGGCCACTTCGGAATTCATGCTGGAGCGGATGAGCGGCGATCAGAACCCGGTCGCGCTGCGCGTGCTGGCTTCGGTGGTGCAGCCGCCGCGGGGATACACACGGGGAGGGCTGAAGGACTATACCAGCCTGACGCCGTTGAATTCGCTGGTCGATGCGGTGCCTCCGGAGAGCGAGACGGGGCGGGAATTCGGCCTGCTTTGCGAGAGGATTGCGGCGGGCAATGCCAGCCCGGCTGACTGGCAGCGGGCACATAACTGGCTGATGCTGTGGCGCGATAACGATGCACACCTGCAGCCTCTGCTGGGGCAGTCGGAGATTACCGCAGAGCTGATTCCGGTCTCGATGTCGGTGCGTCAGACTGCGGAGATTGGGCTGCGCACGCTGGATCTGCTGCGGGAAACGGGCACCTTCCCGACGGCCTCCTCGCAAGCCAAAGATCTGGCGTTCCTGGCCGACGCCCAAAAGCCGCAGGCGGCCTTGCTGCAGATGGTGGCGCCGGGGGTGGAGACGCTGGTCAAGGCGGAGAAGCTGGCGGGGGGAAGTGAGCCGCGATGAAGCTGCTTTTGCGGGAATGAGTTGTGGACGATTGATCGTGCGCCGGATAGACTTTGGTGAACCTCTCCCTGACGCAAATTTTTGAGGGCCCGAAGCGCCATGTTGATCCAATCCGCCTGCGCTGACAGCGCCTGGAAGAATCTTGTTTTGCGCCTTTTGGGGGCGATGGATAAGTCCGACGCGCCGCAATCGCAAAGAACATCCGCCGGCTGCACAGCGAGGCAGGCGTAGTGCGGACCATGATGATTGTCTGCATGCTGCCCTTCGCCGTGATGGCGGTTGGCTTCTTCTATCAGTGGACCGGCTCACACCGGGATCGAATGCGGTTGGCGGGAGCGGGGCGCTGGATCGCAATCGGCCGCGGCACGAAGTTGTATCTGCACGAGCAGGGAGCCGGCGGCCCGACGGTGCTGTTTGAATCAGGCATTGGCGCGACCCATCTGAACTGGCGCGGGATCCAGACAAGCATTGCGAAGCTGACCCACACGGCTGCCTACGATCGCGGGGGCCTGGGTTGGAGCAGCCCCTCGCGCACTGCTCGAACCCCTTCCAATATTGTGGCGGAACTGCACAAATTGCTGGAGGAAGCCGGCATCCGGCCTCCCTACATCCTGGTGGGTCATTCGTTTGGCGGGTTGGTCATGCGGCGTTTCGCGACCATGTATCCGGACGAGGTGCTGGGTGTGGTGCTGGTGGATCCGATGCGGCTTGAAGAATGGCCGCCGCTCGATGAAAGCAAGCAGGCTTTGGTGGATCGAGGCATTCGCCTGTCCGGCTACGGCGTGCCGATCGCCCGCTTGGGGTTGGCGCGGCTGGCGGTCACGGACCTGCTCTGCCGGAGGGGAAGGCTTTCGTCGTTCCTGGCTGGAAGCGCCGGACATGGCGGGCTGCACGTGCTGGCGCGTATTCAGCACGAGGTAAACAAGATGCCGCGGGAAGTGTGGCCGGCTGTGGCGGCGCACTGGTCGCGGCCCGGCTACTACGTGGGCATGGCCGAGCATGTGCAGGCTGTGCCCGACACGGTGCGAGAGATGCTGATTGATGAGCCGATCGTGGATACTCCGGTGTTGCTGCTGACGCCGGGGAAATCGACGCCGGTTGACCGCGAAGGGCTGGACCGGATAGGCGACAACGTGCAGCAGGTGATTGCGGGCAAGAGCGCGCACTGGATTCATCTGGATGAGCCGCACCTGGTCGTTGAGGCCATTCGCGAGATGGTGCTGGCTGCGGAAACGTCGCCGCTAACTGCTGCCGCGCGCTGAGGGCGACAGGCCAGGCCAATTTGACGCGGCTTAGGTCATACATCACAGAAATTCGAGTAAACCCACCGTAGAGTTGCAGCATGCGACGATGGCTGCCGCGAGCGGGCTTGTTTGAGCTCGCCTGGAAGGCGGGTCGTTCACGGGCCGCGAAGCATGCGAGGCGGCGTGGGGGAGGCTCGGACGTGCGCGTAGGAGTCTTGAAGGAATCCGCGGCTGGAGAAACCCGGGTGGCGTTGATTCCGGATGCGGTGAAGGCCCTGGTGGCGAAAGGGCTGGATATAGCGGTGGAGCAGGATGCCGGGCTGGCCTCTGGTTTTGCCGACGCGGCGTATCTTGAGGCGGGCGCCAGGGTGGTTGTCGACCGCGAAGAGCTGATTGGGGAGAGCGATGTTCTGCCGGTGGTGAACATTCCCCGGGCCGAGGAACAGTGGCTGTTCAAAGGCGGCGCGGTGGTGATCGGATTTTTACGACCGCTGGACGAACCGGAGGCGCTGATTCCTGGGATCGAAGCGGGCGCGACGATGTTCGCCATGGAACTGGTGCCGCGCATCACGAGGGCGCAGGCCATGGATGCGCTGTCTTCGATGGCGACGATTGCAGGGTACAAGGCGGTGATCGTGGCGGCGGGGATGCTGCCGCGGCTGTTTCCGATGCTGATGACGGCGGCGGGCACGGTGGCTCCGGCGAAGGTGTTCGTGATTGGCGCGGGCGTCGCGGGTTTGCAGGCGATTGCCACGGCGCGACGGCTGGGCGCGGTGGTCGAGGCCTACGACGTGCGTGCGGCGGCAGGGGAGCAGGTGCGTTCGCTGGGTGCAAAGTTTCTCGATGTGGACCTGGGCGGGATCGCCACCGAGGACAAGGGCGGCTACGCGCGAGAACTCAGCGAAGAAGCGCTGGAACGGGGGCGCGCGTTGATCGCGAAGACGGCCAGGACGGCTGACGTGATCATCACCACGGCGCAGGTTCCGGGACGGCGCGCTCCGCTGCTGATGCGGCGCGAGGCTGTCGAAGGCATGCGACCGGGAACCATCCTGATCGACCTTGCGGGCGCGAGCGGCGGCAACTGCGCACTGACGCGGCCGGGCGAGACATGGGTGCACAACGGCGTGACGCTGTCGGCGCCGTTGAACCTGGCGGTGACGGTGCCGGGGCATGCGAGCCAG
>CAILBQ010000675.1 GCA_903832475.1 uncultured Acidobacteriota bacterium
CCAGGCCAAGCTGCTGCGCGGGCGCCTCTTCTCCGACTCCACCGACAACACCAAGCCCAAGGTAGTCATCATCAACAAGAAGCTTGCGGACCTGTACTTTCCCGGCCAGGACCCCATCGGCCAACGTTTCGGCAACAACGACCTCGCGCCCAACTCGCTCAAGGAAATCATCGGCGTCGTCGACAATATCCGCCAGGGTTCCCTCGACTCAGAAACCTGGCCCGCGGCCTTCTACCCCATCTACCAGGACGAAGATCACTACTTTGCCCTCATCGTGCGCACATCGCAGTCCCCGGGCAGCATCCTGCCGACACTGGTCAGCACCATCAATTCCATCGACCCCGGAATTGGCACCGCGGACCCCATCACCATGGAAGACCGCATGCATCAATCCCCCACCGCCTATCTGCATCGCTCCTCGGCCTGGGTCGTCGGAGGCTTCGCCGCGCTCGCGCTCCTGCTCGGCGTGGTCGGCCTCTACGGCGTCATCGCGTATTCGGTTTCTCAGCGCACCCGCGAAATCGGCGTACGCATGGCACTCGGCGCGCCGCGCAGTTCCGTGTACCGGCTCGTGTTGCGAGAAGCAGGATGGCTTACCGCCGCCGGCATCATCCTGGGTCTGGTCAGCTCCATCGCTGCCGCTACAGTCATGCGCAAGCTGCTCTTCGGCACGGCCGCCTGGGACATCCCAACGCTCGCCGCCGTCGCTATCGTCCTGGGCGCATCTGCCATGCTGGCATGCTATCTCCCCGCCCGCCGCGCTGCCGGTGTCAACCCTGTCGACGCCCTGCGCGCCGATTAGCACATGTTCTCCAGAAATGATCTGAAGGGACGTTTCGAGTGAAGCGGCCCTGTTCCGTAAAGCGCAGGTTCGGGTCTTACCATCCTCGACTTTGCCAAACGAATATTTGACATGCCTGCCCCAACTAGACGAGCTGGCGGTAAAGCTCTCATGTTGATCGAGGGCAGTTCCCGACGCATCCTCTGCAGACAAACACCGTTTCGAACGCACCAGGTGCGTGATCTTTCGTCGACGCAAAATCGCCAATGCACTCGTCGAACCCATTGAACTCCGGTCGAGCGCATTGGCTTGGCGCAGCCATTGGCGATCGGGACCACGCTGCGACGGACGCGACGGGGACGAAGCGTTCGTCCCCAGTCTTCAGCGTCATCGTGAGCCACTTCCAATCAGCATGGACGGTGCGACTTGATCCAGCAACTCCCTGGGATGAGCGCCCGAAGCCTTCACAAGCCAGATGCTGCCTGCCTCTTCGAGAAGCATTCCAGCAGCCTGCGGAGTCTCCGCGAACATTACGGAGTGGCCGCCAATTCGTCGCGCGACCACCGGGCCGGCAACGCCCTCATTCTGCAGAATGCTGTCTCGATCTCCTGCCGATGTGGGCAAGGATGCGGATTCATTGTGGAACTCAACTCGCTGGCCGTCGGGGCCCTCCATGGCTACCACCGTAGTCTGCGGCCACGCGAGATCGAATCCCGTGAAATGGAAGCCGGACGGTGCCACAACCGTCAGGCCGATCCAGGGATTGCGATACGTGTCGCCATCGATGAAATACGGTTTCGCGTTCTCGTCCACGACTGTCTTTGTGTCATCTACGGTGTATTCGAGAATCTGAATGTCGACGTTCCCGAGCACCTGTCCCAGTCCTCCCAGCGTGCTCGCCGCGCCACCCTCAAGTGAGGAGGTGAAGACGCTGAACCGTGCCGCGTCAGCGGCGCCTGGCGCATAGAGCGCACCGTCGACGGGGATCCATTGGTCGCCAATCAAAAGCTCTACCCAGGCATGGCCGCCCCAGATTCCACCCGCATAGACAACGCCAACGCGAACACGCGACGGAATTCCCGCAGCTCGGGCGAAAGAACCGAGCAACATCGAGTAGCCAAAGCAAGTCCCTTTACGATTCTTCGCCACTTCCGATGCGGGAGCGACGGCAATTCCCAGATCGAAGTGCATGTTTTCCGCCGTCCACTTCTGAAGCGCGCGCGCCGCTTGCCAAGCAGTGTCCTCGTTGTGCACGACACTGGCCTCAATCTCGCGAACGCCTGCATCGTCGGACTGCAAGAGAGCATTCGGCTCAAGGTATGAGCGCAAGGCGGCGGTCATCGCAACAGGGCGTTCACCCTCACTGCGCGGCGTGGGCCGGCGCACTTCGAGAATCACATAGTCCGGTTCCTTCTTCAGAACCGTCTGGTTGTCCGCAGCGAAATCGGGCCAAACGATACCCGGTTGTCTGGCAGTGATCTTCAGCTTGATCTGATCCACCAGCCGTTCCTGCGGCAGACGGATGTTCGCTTTGACGATGGATCGGTTGAAGGTTTCATCGGGTAGAGTGGCCCCTTCCACCGGCCTACCCTGAATGTGGTTGTCGTCGGTGCGAACAACCTCGATCTCGCCAAGCGGGCTTGGAACTGTCTGCCGAAGCAGCCACCCTGTGTCGTCCGTCCATAGAAAGGCTGGCGTGGGCATGCCGGTCATGGTCTGCTCTATTTTCGTATCGGCGCCATCTTGAGTTGCCGGCAAATCGTCGAAGGCGACCGCCTTGTCCGTTACGGTCACGATGTTCCCGAGATCGGGACTAAACGTGTCATAGGAGAATCTGTCACCAGCGGCACGAAGGTTCGAAACAGCCAACCGCCTCGCCGCCTCCGGACCAAGTAAGTGCGTCGGGATTGCCAGCGAACGCTCGTATGTGTGGCCACCAGCCTCCGTGATGATGTGGAGCTGGTCGTCGTGTACTGTCGCGTGGGTCGTCGTCGCCTGCTGCGAACTGGAGGAAGTGCTGTCCACTCGCAATAACGCTCCCTGCGATGTCTCAACGTAGCTCGAGCTGCTTTTCAACTCCAGCTTGCTGCCCAACCGATTGAAGACCATGTTCGAGTCGATGGCGGTCACCGTGTTGCCATCAGCGTCCAGCGTGCGTTTCTCGGTGTAAGTCCCCATCGACTGGCCGCTGAGCCGGTAAACAGCATGCACGATTTTCGTGGACTGCGCAGTTTGGGTAGGAGCGTGGCCCTGCCAGCTGAGCCCCAAGATTACAAATGCGAACACTTCCGACTTCCAACTACGATTCATTGTGATTCTCCCTCGAAGCACTGTCACTACGGCTTCATTGAGGTAGTCTCCAAAGCTAGAGATCCTTACAACGATTTGCCGGCCGTCTGTCGAGAAAGAATTCGTAAGGTTTGGCGTTGCCGCGAGACTAGCTGATAGCAGAAGGGGCATGCGCGCAGTGTATGGAGCAGAACGAAGCTCATGATCGGAAGCCTGAGACCTCGCTTCAGCAGCGGTACGCCGCGCTGTTGAACGAGTACGGGGCGGGACTGTCGCGTCTAGCTGCTGCTTATGAAGCGAGTCCCCAGTTGCGTGAGGATCTGCTGCAGGATATTCGCATGGCAATCTGGCTGGCCTTACCCAGGTTCAGAGGCGACGCCTCGCTACGAACATTCGTTTACAGAATCGCGCATAATCGCGCGCTGACCCACGTCTGGCGCAGGAAGCAGCTCGGC
>CAILBQ010000676.1 GCA_903832475.1 uncultured Acidobacteriota bacterium
ATCGTGATCAACGAGGCGCTGGAAATTGCGCGGCGGTATTCCGGGCCAGAGTCAGTGGGGTTTCTGAATGGTGTGCTGGATGCTCTGGCCAAGGAACTGGTGAAGAGGATTTAGGAACTCGTTTGGTTGCACGTATCAGGTGGGATGGATGGGATTTGACAATCTGATTTACGAGAAGCGGTCGGCGGTGGCAGTGATTACGCTGAATCGCCCAGCCGTTCTGAATGCTCTGAACTCTGCCTTGATTGCGGACTTGTCTGAGGCGATCAAGGATATTGCGGGTGACGATTCGATTCGCGTAGCGCTGCTGACGGGTGCGGGTGCGAAGGCCTTTGCGGCCGGGGCCGACATCGCCGAGATTGCCGGGATGGATCGGGATGCGGGCGAAGAATATGCGCGGCGCGGACAAGCGGTCTTTCGGCGGCTTGAAACCCTGGGCAAGCCGGTGATTGCGGTCATTCAGGGGTTCGCGCTGGGGGGCGGGTGCGAGCTGGCCATGGCCTGCACGCTGCGAATCGCCAGTGAAAACGCACGATTTGGTCAGCCTGAGGTCAAGCTCGGACTGACGCCGGGCTTTGGCGGATCGCAACGGCTGCCGCGGCTCGTGGGTCGTGGCGCGGCAATGAAGATGCTGCTGACAGGCGCGATCGTATCGGCCGCCGAGGCGCTGCGAATGGGTCTGGTCGATGAAGTTGTGCCTGCGGAGGCGCTGATGGCGAGGGCCGAAGCGCTGGCTGCCGAGGTCGCAGCCAATGCGCCGATTGCTGTGGCGCAGACGATGACTGCTGTCGATAGCGGGCTGGACCGCACCCTGGACGAGGGTCTGGCCCTCGAAGCCGGCCTGTTTGGCGAGTGTTGCGGGACCGAGGACAAGGCCGAGGGGACGCAGGCATTTCTAGGCAAGCGACCGGCAGTGTGGCGGGGATGTTGATTGCGCAGGTACGAACCCTTTTCAGGGTCGTCCATGAGGCAGCAGGTTCACTGGTATGCTCGATTCTGTGAAGGTTTCTTCGAAGTTTGTGGCCGGTGTTGGCACGTTGCTGGTGGTTTCCGCGGTGGTGTTCGGTTGCCACAAGGAAGAGCAGGCGGTGAGTACAGCCGCAGCGACGGCAGCCGGTGCCGAGCATCGGGCTCAAGCCGCTTCCGCAGAGCGCGATCAGGAACGGGCGCGGCTGGCGCGGATCGGCTTACCGACCAAGAGCCGGTACGTGGATGTGCACGAGCCGGGTGCCTGGAACAATCCCTTCATCAGCATCGATGCCAACATGATCAATCTGCGCGTGACGCTGGAGGATGCCAATACCAGCGGTATGGGCGACAGCGGGATGCTGCGGCCAACCGCGGCTCGGCGGCGTGAATTACAGTTGCGCCAATCGGACCTGATTGAGGCGCTGATGGCGCTGCCGGACTATGCGTGGCCCTATGGGCGGGTGGTGGCGATTGAGGAATCACCGCTGGCAGATAAGAAGTCGCGACCGGCAATCCGGCGCCAGATGGAAGCCGTTATGCAGCAGCTCAACGACTTGGGCGTGGTTGTCGATGAGTGGCCGACGCGGTAGGGCCAGGCTCGTTATTCAGTCGCCAAACCGCGAGTTCGGCGCGTAATTCCTGATTCTTTGCCAGCAACTCACAAACCAGCGCCTGGAGGCCGTTTGCTTGCGCCTCCAATGCGCGGATTTGGGCGTTGAGTGATTCGTGCGTCGCGAACCCTGTTGATTCGACGCAAGGGCGGTCCAGGTCTTGCCAAAGGCTGATCGGACCGCCATCGAGAACGGCCTCAGACTTCACCGGAATATCAAACCTCACCGATCACCCGGGCAGCGGCGTCGATAGCCTCGGTGATTTTCTTCACCTGCTCAGCGGTCAGGTTGCCCTGGCCGGCGCGCAGTTTGAGAGCCATGCCCAGGTTCATCATGGCGCGCATGATCTGCGGAGAGCGGCCGCGTCCGAACATCTTGCCGGCTTGCTCCATGCGTCCGAAGATCGCCTGAACCGAGGCTTGGTTGGACTTGAGGTATTCTGCGCCCTGTTCGGTGACGGTATAGAGCTTCTTGCCGCCCTCGGCGGAGGTAACAGTGGCGTGGCCTTCTTCTTCGAGAAGGGTAAGGGTGGGGTAGACGACGCCCGGGCTGGGCGCGTAGCCGCCGGAGAGCCGCTCTTCGATGGCCTTGATCAGCTCGTATCCGTAGCTGGGCTTCTCGCTGAGCAACTGCAGGATGACGAGGCGGAGTTCGCCGCTGTCAAACAAGCGCTCGCCGCGTCCGCCGCCAAAGCCAGGCCCGCCGAATCCGCGGCTAAAAGGATTACCGCCGAAAGGGCCGCCGTGGCGACCGTGATGCCGCTCCTCGCGGGAGCGATGACCGCAGCGTCCCGGAAAAGTCTCTTCGTGGAATGGGCCTTCCTGGGTGCGCGGATCGTAGTGAGTTTCTGCAAATCTGTGTTTTCCAAACATGGTGTTTCTCCTGAATCTGTCCGATACATCTCGTGATCTATTAACGATATATCTTAAGATATATCTAAGATTGTCGAACAGGCAAATAGATTCGAAAAATTAAGAGGAAGATTTGTTGCGGATTATTTGCCCAGTTCGCCGTCCGTGATGACGGTCGAGCCTGTTTCTGCCGAGGGGCGCGGGAAGCTGGGCAGTCAGGCGCCGCGCGTCATCGCCACTTGATTACGCTGAGCAAGTTGGAGTAGTCGTCCGTCCAGATCTTTGCGTTGGGTCGCTCGGTGACTATTCTCCAGTGAGCGCCGATGCCTGCTGCTTGCGGTAGGTTTTTGAGGCTAGCCGGGTCGGCGGCCATGACCAGCCACTGCGAGGCAAATTTGCCGGCGTCACTCTGCGCTGGAGTGAGGTCGAGGTCGTCTTCGACCATGCAGGTCATGTGGGCATCTCCTGCCAGATCGCAAAGGGTAGGTGCAAGCGACAGATAGTTGTTAGAGATGTGGAAGGCCAACAAGCCGCCGGGCGCGAGCTTGCTGCGGTAGAGTGCGAGCGCTTCGCGCGTGAGCAGGTGCATGGGGATAGTGTCTCCGCTGAAGGCATCGAGGACGATGAGGCGGTACTGATGATCAGCGGCGTCGCGGATTTTCAGGCGCGCATCGCCCAGGACGATCCTGGACTGCGGTGCGCATTGCTGGAGGAAGGTGAAATAGCGAGGGTCGGTGGCGATGCGGGCAACGAGCGGGTCGATCTCGTAGTAGGTGAGGGTTTCGCCGGGCTGCAGGTAGCAGGCCATAGCGCCCGCGCCGAGACCGACGATGGCCCAATCGCCTGCGTTCTTGCCGTTCGCCTGCAGCGTGGCCATCACCTGGCCTGCGGGGCCGCTGTGGGTGTAGTACGCCAGCGGCTCACGGCTGCGGGAGGCGTCCAGACTTTGCAGACCGTGCAGGGTGCCACCGTGGATGAGGTTTCGATACTTGCCGTCAGCGCTGTTGGCCACGCGAAGCACGCCAAAGAAGCTGCGCTCGGTTTCCATGACGTGGCCGAATGGTCCAACGTAGAACGAGCTGGCAATCACCACGGCAGCGAGGCCTGCGGCGAAGCGGAGGGGGCGTCGTCCGAAACTGAGGCACCACAGCATGGAGTAGCCAAAGATGAGGATATTCATCGAGACGCTGGGCTTGACCTTGTAGTGCGAAAGAACCAGGAAAATGGTCAGCATACATATGCCGAGGGCGATTGGCAGCAGCCAGTCCTTGCGGTGCGCCCAGACTTTCTTGCGAGCCACGACCGCTTCAGTAAGGATCGCGGCGGTCCCTTTCAGCGGCTTGGCATCGACGGCGGGGCGCAGCAGCGCGGCGAAGATCAGCACCAGTGGGAATTCGACGACAGAATGAAAGAGGACGGGCGCAAGCAGCGAATTGAAGATGCCGCCCAGCATGCCCCCTAAGGACATGAGCAGGTAGAACTCGGTAAGACGGCTGACGGGCGGCCGGCTCTGTGCCAGCTCTCCATGACAAAAGAGTGCAACCCCCAACAGAGCGGCCAGGTAGAGCACGAGCCTCACGACCAGAGGGAAGCGAGTTTGCGAGACGACCGGCAGCAGAGCCGCGATCATGAGAAAGGGGAGCCGTTGAATCAGCCAGGCATGCGAGATGGACGGCTTCTTGGCGAAGACCATGACGAAGCTGACCAGATAGAGAGCCAGCGGCAGCACCCACAACAGGGGGATCGCCGGCATGTCGGTGGTGAGCGCCGTGGTGACGCCGAGCATGAGGCTGGAAGGCACGAAGGCGAGCGCGATCCAGCGCAGGCGCTGCTTCCACACGCCCTGCGGCAGCGGCTCGTCCTGAATTTTGGATACTGCGCGATCGTTGACTGTGCCGCGGTTTTTCCAGACGAGCGAGGCGCAGGCGATGGTCATGAGGACAAAGCCGATGTAGGCGACGCTCCACAGGCGGCTCTGCTGGGAAAGGCGCAACATAGGCTCAAGAAGTAGCGGATAGGCGAGGAGGCCGGCGAGGCTTCCGATATTGCTGGCGGCGTAGAGGAAGTAGGGGTCGTGTGCTTGGTGATGGCCGGAGTCGGCAAACCAGCGCTGCATCAGCGGTGCACTTGAGGAAAGCACAAAGAACGGCAGGCCTACGGCGACAGCGAGGACGCCCAGGATCCAGAAAACCGGCGTGCTCTGCGCCGGAGGAATCCAGGTCGCGGAGAGATGAAGAGGCAGCATGCCCACCAATACGAGCGGCAGGCAGATCAGGGCGAGATGCACGGCCATCTGGGTACGCCGGGTCAGCCATTTGAGGCTGCCATGCGCGTAAAGATAGCCGGCAAAGAGAACGGCTTGAAAGAAGACCAGGCAGGTGTTCCAGACGGCGGGCGTGCCGCCCAGCATGGGGAGCATCATCTTGGCGATCATCGGCTCGACCAGGAACAGGAGCGCCGAACTGACCAGCATGGACAAAGTGAAGACGACCACCAGCAGCGGCGAGAGTCTCTGCAGAACGGTTCTTTCTTCGAGCAGAAGCATTCTTTCCCCTTGCAGGTCTATCACCTGTTCTTAGCCGCAAGTTGGGGCCGGCGACAGGAAGAAGCCTGACGATGAAGGTACGAAAGTCACCTAAGCTTAAACCCAATTTTGCAAACGGAGGGGCCATACGAACCTGCAAGAAAGTTGCAGGCCGAGCTGGATGAAAGGCGGGACTGGGGAAATTTACCTTCGAAGGAAGTCACGGATGCACGGCTCTGACTTGGAAGACCAGAGCCGTGCGGCGCATGAAGGCACGTGCAAAGTGCTTACTCGGCGTTGTCGATCTGGGCGCGCTGCAGGGTGTCGCTGGAGTCGATGTAGACCGACTTCCAGGTAGTGTAGAAATCGAGTGCGCCGAGACCTTCCCGATGGCCGTTGCCGGTCTGTTTGACGCCGCCAAAGGGTAGGTGGACTTCGGCTCCGATGGTGGGGGCGTTGATGTAGGTGATGCCGGCTTCGAGGTCGCGTATGGCCGAGAAGGCCCGGTTGATGTCCTTCGTATAGAGAGCGGTGGAAAGACCGTAGTCGATCGAATTGGCGATCTCGATGGCTTCTTCGAAGGTGCTGAACTCGATCAGCGAGACAACGGGGCCGAAGACCTCTTCGCGGGCGATGCGCATGTGGGGCTTGACGCCGCCGAAAACGGTGGGGGCAAAGAAGGTGCCGTTGGCGTAAGAGCCTTCGGTGAGGGCCTTGCCGCCGGTCAGGAGTTGGGCGCCTTCTGCAATGGCGATAGCGCAGTACGAAGTGCTGGTTTCGATCTGCTGATCGTTCACTTGCGGGCCGACTTCGATGCCGTCTTCGAGGCCGTTGCCGACTTTAAGGGCAGCGGCGCGTGCGACAAGTTTCTGTGTGAATTCAGCGGCGATGTTCTTGTGCAGCAGAATGCGCGAGGTAGCGGTGCAGCGCTGGCCGGTCGTGCCGAAGGCTCCCCAGAGCGCTCCTTCAAGGGCAAGCTCAAGGTTGGCGTCGTCCATGACGATCATCGCGTTCTTGCCGCCCATTTCGAGTGAGACGGGCTTGAAGGTGGCGGCGGCGCGCTGGGCAACGAGGGAACCGGTTGCCGAGGAACCGGTGAAGCTGATGGCGCGGACGTCTGGATGCTCGACGAGGGGCGCGCCGGCCTCGGGGCCGTAGCCGGAGACGATGTTGACCACGCCCGGGGGCAGGCCGGCGTCGATCAGGGTCTGGACGAGATTGTAGGTCGAGAGCGGGGTGTCTTCGGCGGGCTTGATGACGCAGGTGTTGCCGGCGACCAGGGCGGGGAAGAGCTTCCACGACGGGATAGCCATGGGGAAGTTCCACGGCGCGATCATGCCAATAACGCCGACCGGCATGCGGACCGACATGGCGAACTTGTTCTGCAGCTCGGAGGGGACGGTGACGCCGAAGAGACGGCGGCCTTCGCCCGCTACGTAGTAAGCTTCGTCGATCGCTTCCTGCACGTCGCCGCGGGTTTCGGCAAGGACCTTGCCCATTTCGCGGGTCATGTCGCGGGCGTACTGCTCTTTGCGTTCGGAGAGAATGGCGCCGGCGCGATACAAAATCTCAGCGCGCTTGGGAGCGGGAACCAGGCGCCACGTGGCGTAGGCCTTCTTTGCGGCGGCGACAGCGAGGGCGACGTCGTCTGCATTGGATGCCGGGAACACTCCGATGATGTCGGAGTGGTCGGCGGGATTGATGTTCTGGAAGGTCTGGCCGGATTTGGAGGCTAGCCACTCGCCGCCGATGAGATTGCTGTAGGTCTTGATGGGCGTGCTTGTCATGAGGTTCTCGCTTTGCTTTTGAAGGCTACATAGCCAGTGCGGTGAGACAATGGCCAACTCTTCAGCTTATCGCATGGGGTTTGAATTTGTTCGTGTCGGCGAGTGAGGATGGGGATTAGAGAATTTCAAAATAGCTTTCGGCGTTGTTGAAACGGACCGTGAAGCGGGAGAAAAAGCCTTCCTGGCCCAGCAGGCCCATGCCGACGTGCTCCAGGGTGTCGCAGAATCCGGCGTAGAGGGGAAAGGTGAGAGGCTGCTGGTTGGGGTCGATGTTGGGTCCGTCCATGGGCATGATGGTGGCTCGAACTTCTTCAAAGTAAGCCATCTGGGTGGTATCGCCGGAGCCGGAAAAAGCAGAGGATCGGCTATTCGGGATTTCCATGCCCAGGTCTCTCGCCATGGAGGCGGGAAATACACAAAGGTCTGCGCCGGAATCCACGACCGCGAAAACGACCACTTTCGGATCGCCTTTTTCAAGGAGAAGGGCAACGACGGGTCTTTTAATTTCTGTACGGTGCGGGAACGCAGTATCAGAGGGGACGGGAAGAAAGGAAAAAGGAAGTCTCATTCGCCACAACTTTCCGGTGGCTAAGTCAGATAATCATGGCGTGAGGCGGCGGAGCCTTCATCATGATGGGCATTTTTTCGCCAAGTTGATGGGCGGCTTCTTTGGCTTCGCTGAGATCGGGCGAATGCGCCACGATGCGATCCAGCGAAAAGGAGAGCGCCAGCCACTCTCCCTGGGGAGCGTCTTTCAAGACCTTGGTCAGGTCGATGGGTGTCATTCGTTGCCCTCAGGAAAAGTGTGGGCGTTTTGCAGGGCAATGTCAATGACTACGAGGTGTGGGCGCGGATATCCATTTCGAATTTGAGCGTTCCTCCCTTGACGATTGCGGCGTGCGGGATCGTGGGTCCGGTGACGACTTGGCCGTTGAGTAGCGCGCTGCGAACGAAGACCTTCTCGGCGGTGTTGCCTGGGGATTCGATGATGAAGGCCGGTTTGCCGGGAACCTGAATGGTGGCGCGGCGAAAGAGCGGACTGCCCAGCGTGTACTCCGGCTTGCCGGGGCAGACGGGATAGAAGCCGAGTGAACTGAGCAGGTACCAGGCGGCCATCGAGCCGGTGTCTTCGTCGCCGGCGAACTTTTCCGGCGAGTAGAGCTCGTTCATCGTCTTGCGTACCCAATACTGGGTGCGGTCGGGTCGGCCGGCATGCGCGAAGAGATAAAGCAGGTTGTGCGAGGGCTGGTTGGAATGAGCGTACTGGCCAAACGACACAGCCGCCATCTCCGACATTTCGTGGATCTCCTGGCCATAAACGCCGACGTTGAAGATGGGAGGCGTGGTCATCATGGCTTCGAGGGCTTCTGCCGAAGCTTGCTTGCCGCCCATGAGTTCGATGAGTTGGTCGATGTCGTGCGGAGCGTCCCAACGATGCTGCCAGGCGCCGGCTTCGACGTAGGGACTGCCCCAGGTAAAGGGATCGAAGGGCGTGAGCCACGACCCATCGGCGTTCTTGCCGCGAATGAACTTGACGCTGGAGTCGAAGAGGTTGCGCCAGTTCTGTGAACGCGTCATGAACGTAGCTGCGTCGTCGGCGTGGCCGGCGGCTTTCGCGACCTGGGCAATGCAGAAGTCTCCGTAGGCGGCGTCGACGGTTTCAGCGGCGGATTGCTCGATGCGATCGTTTGGAATGTAGTGGTATTTGAGGTAGTCGTCGATGCCGACGCGGCCGTAACCCTTGTCGGGATTGCCGGGGATGGTCGCATGCTTTTTGAGGCCCGCGTAGGCGGCTTGCACGTCGAAGCCGGGGATGCCTTTGACAACTGCGTCGCCGAAGAGGGAGTCGATAAGGCTGCCGGTCATGCAGGCGCGGTAGCCCGGGGCAGGGAACTGCGGGAGCCAGCCGCCTTCTTTGAAAGCGTTGACCCAGGCCTGGAGGATCTCGCCGAGCTTTTCTGGGAAGACGATCGACATAAATGGATACCACGCGCGGTAAACATCCCAGTAGCCATGGTCGGCGTACATCAGGCCGGGCTCGACGTTGCCGTTGAAGCAGCTGAAGTGCTGCATCTTGCCGGCGGCGTCGGGCTCGTGAAAGGTGCGCGGGAAGAGCAGCGCGCGATACATGCAGGAGGCGAAGGTACGCTCCTGGATAGGCGTGGCGCCTTCGATCTGGATGCGGGCGAAATGGTCGTTCCATTGCGTGGAGGCGGCTTGGCGGAGGGATTCCGCACTCTGCGTACCGAGCTCCTTTTCGAGGTTGAGCTGGGCTTGCTCGAAAGAGATGAACGATGTGGCAATGCGGGCTTCGATTGCTGCGCCAGGCTTAAAGGTCACGATGGCGAAGTAGTGATTGCCTGCCTTTTTGAGCTCGAAGTTTTCCCACGGTTGTGCAAATTGCACGACGTAGTAGGTGGCGAAGTTTTCCGGCACTCCGCCGGCGTTGGCCGTGGAGGTAAAGAGCAGGCGTTGTTTGGAAGGATCGGGATCGACTTTCGGCTCAGGGACGGCGGGGTCTGGTGCCCCGCCGGGCTGAGTTGGGCGGGGGAGCGTAACTGGGATGTCGATGATCAGGCCGGTAGGCTTGTGCGCTTCGCTGCTTTCGAAGCTGGCCGTAAGCAGGCAGCCGCGCATAGTGGGGATCAGTTCAACTGAGGCGCGGTAGCGGAGCAGGAAGAGCTCGATGGAGTGTGGATGAAGCTTGGCGTCCTCGGGCCGGTAGGAAGAGGCACGGGCACCCGGATCGGGATGGGTTTCGCCGCAGAAGGGCATGAACATTGCGTGGCCGTAATCATCGAGCCACGGGCTGAGCTGGTGCGTTGAGCGGAGCCCCTGGATGCGGCGAACGGAAGGGTGGAACATCCACGGTGTATTGGCGTGGGACTGGAGCGTCCAGTGGGCCATACCAAAGGGCAGCGCAGCGATAGGAAGCGTGTTGCCGCGCGAAAAATCGGGAGTCGACTCGGTGCCCTGAAGAATGTTGACCGCTTCGAGGGTGTTCTTGAAAGCGGAGGGAGCATTCGATTC
>CAILBQ010000677.1 GCA_903832475.1 uncultured Acidobacteriota bacterium
AGAGCGACGGTGAAGAGCAGTCCGGCGACGGAAATGATGGTTTCGCAGATCGACCACGTCTTGATGGTTTCGGCGATGGTCATGCCGAAATATTCCTTGACCAACCAGAAGCCGCCGTCGTTGACATGCGAAAAAATCAGGGAACCAGCGCCGGTAGCGATGGCGAGCAACTCTGGCCTGACCATGGCAGTGCCCTGCAAGGCAATAGGCGCGACGATCCCGGCGGCGGTGGTCATGGCCACGGTGGAGGATCCAGTTGCGATTCGCATAAGAGCAGCGAGCAGCCACGCGAGCAGCAGGATGGGCACGTGGCTGCGCATGGCGATCAGAATGATGGCATTGGAAACTCCGCTGTCGATCAGAATGCGGCCGAATCCTGCTCCGGCGCCTACCAAAAGCGTGATGCCTGCGGTCGGAGCCAGGCATTCCTGGCTGAATCTGAGAATGGTCTGCCGCGAGAAGCCACGCATTGTGCCCAGCGTGACGAAGCTGAAGAGCACGCCGATAAACAGCGCCATATCGTCATTTCCGAGGAAGTGGAGGGTGTCGTTGAGCCTGCCTCCTGGCGAGGAGAAGCCGTTTGCCCAGCTACCCACCAGCATCAGGATTACGGGAAGAAGGATCGTGAGGATCGTCAGTCCAAACCCGGGTAGGCTGCGTTCTTCCTGGTTGTCACCATGCTCGACGAACTGTGCCGCAACGCCGTTGGTGGTGGAGAGATGGACGTGCGGCGCGATCAGTTTGGCATACAGGGGGCCGGCGAGAATGGCCGTGGGAACGCCGACGAGAAGGGCGTAGAAGATGGTTCTTCCGACGTCCGCTTTGAAGATGGTGACCGCCATGAGCGCGGCTGGGTGGGGCGGCACGAGTCCATGAACAACAGAAAGTCCTGCGACCATAGGCAAACCGACGAGGACGAGCGAAGTTCCAGTTTTTCGAGCAACGGTAAAGGCGACAGGGATGAGCAGCACGAATCCCACTTCAAAAAATGCAGGCAGGCCAACGATGAGCCCGATGAGGACCATGGCCCAGGGGATGTTCTTTTCGCCGAAGATCCGGATGAGCGTATAAGCCACCTGGTCGGCACCGCCCGACTCCGCCATCATCTTGCCCAGCATCGTGCCCAGTGCGACCACGATAGCGATGTGTCCGAGGGCTCCGCCGACTCCTGTTTCAAAAGAATGAACGATGCCTGAGGGCGGCATGCCGGTGACGACGGCAAGGGCCAGGGCCGTGAAGAACAAGGTGATGAAAGGATTCAGCTTGAAGACCGCGATCAGCACCACGAGCATAACAACGGAGATGAGCGCCGCGATGAGCAGGAAGCCGCTGTGAGGATCAATCATTGTCGAACCGTCGCAGGCGAACCATGGAAATGCGATGGCCTGGAACGTCAAAACAAACGCGCCCGGAATATTTGCTCATGCGGTGATCGCCTTCCATGCGACGCATTCGATTTCAACCTTGCAATCGACGACCATGCTGGAGACAACGCAGGCTCGGGCTGGCGGGTGGTCGCCAAAGTATTCGCGGAACACGCCGTTGAAGGCGCTGAAATCACGAGGGTCTTCCAGCCAGACTCCGCAGCGGACAACGTCTTCGGCACCATAGCCAGCCTCTTTCAGGATAGCCATGAGATTCTCGATGGCTTGGCGGGATTGGACAGTGATGTTGCCCGAAACGACTTCGCCATTGACCATGGGAACCTGGCCGGAGACGTACAGCCACCCGTCCGCCTGGACCGCACGCGCGAAGGGAAGATGCTGGCCGCCAGTTCCCTTCCCGCCCTCGACGCCATACCGCTTAAGAGCCATCAGTGATCCCTCCATGCCGCGAGGCTTCCGACCGCGAAGCTATTGAATCCAGTCCGTCTTACCGCGGGGAATAAATCGGCCGCCGTGATGTCCAGTCGCCCACTCCTTTGTATATGACGAGACGCCGTTGACCCAAACGGAGGCGATTCCCTGAGAGGCGCGAACGGGATCGGCGAAGGTGGCGCGGTCGTTGATGTTTTCGGGGTCGAAAAGAACCAGGTCTGCAAAGTAACCCTCGCGTATGAGTCCTCGCTGAGGAAGGCCGAATCGCTGCGCCGGCATCTGGGTCATCTTGTGGATCGCTGTCGGCAAAGTGAAGAGTTTTTCATCGCGGCTGTAGCGTCCCAGAACGCGCGGAAAAGTTCCCCACAGTCGCGGATGGGGCCGTGGATCATTGGGCAGGCCATCCGAGCCAATCATTGTGGCGGGGTGCGCGAGGATGCGGCGCATGTCCTGCTCAGAGATGCTGTGGTAAATTGCTCCCGCGGGCTGCAAACGGCGCGCTGCGTCCAGGTGCGTGAGGTCCCAGGCGCAAGCGATCTCGGCGAGCGTCTTGCCGGCCATCTCGGGATGAGAAGTGCTCCACGTAACGGTAATAGTGACGCGCTCGTCGACCTGCCGAAGGTCGAGAGTGCTGGAGCCTGCCGCGTACGGGTAGCAGTCGCAGCCAACGAGTTGCGAGACGCGGGCTGTGTCCAGTGCCTGCAACACTTCGCCGCTGCGTCCCCAGTTGGCGATGCCTGAACATTTCAGGTGCGAAATGATCACTGGGACGTCACTTGCCCGCGCAATCGAGAGCGATTCCAGCATGGCATCCAGGATGCCCTCTGACTCCGTCCTCATGTGTGTGGTGTACACGGCGCCTGCACGACTCAGGGGCTGAGCAAGTGAAATCACCTCTTCTGTCGTTGCCGCATTGGCGGATAGATAAGCCAGGCCGGAACTGAGACCAAGAGCGCCACCATCGAGGGCCTCTTGGAGTTGATCCCGCATGGCAACAATTTCCGATTCAGTTGCAGCGCGATCGAGGCGATCCATGTGGTTGTTGCGCAGCGACGTATGGCCAATCAAGGCTGCGACATTCACGGCCGGGCGCGCGTTGTCAACAGCAGCGGCATACGCGGCAAAGGTGGGATAGCAAAAGGCGGAAGCATCGCCCAACAGGTTCATGGGGTCGGGCAGCTGTCCACGCAAAGTTACCGGCGAGCCACTAATACCGCAGTTACCGACAATCACGGTGGTCACGCCCTGCGACAGCTTGGGCAACATGGCCGGATTCTGAATCACAGAGATGTCGTCGTGGGTATGCACGTCGATGAAGCCAGGAGACAACGTCATCCCTTCAGCATCGATGGTTACGGCTGCGTCACAATCCAAAGCCGGCGCAATGGCATGTATCCTGTCGCCGAGAATGGCAACATCAAGGAACTGCGCCGCAGCGCCGCTGCCGTCAAGGACGCTGGCACTTCGAATGAGCGTGTCGCAGTTCTGCATGGCGTCTCAAGGATGATAGCGTTGATGGCGAAAGCTTGTCGTGGTTTTTATGCCAGGAGGTTTCACTGTTGAACGATCGGTTGACGAAGCAAGGTACGGTGTTCTCTAAGGTTTGTGCGCTGAACAAGGGGCTTGGATACATCAACCCTCTGGCTGCGCCGGCGGAGGTCGCTTCGCTGGATTGGAACCTGCTGCGCGAAGACGTTAGTCTGCCAGCCGCTGTTCTGTATGAAGAATCCGTGATGCATAACCTGCGCTGGATGCAGCAGTTCATCGCCGCATATGGAATGAAGCTGGCGCCGCATGGTAAGACGACGATGACTCCGCGATTGTTTGATTTACAACTGCAAACGGGCGCATGGGGTATCACACTGGCGACGGCGCATCAGACCCGTATCGCGTATGAGCATGGCGTGCGTCGGGTGCTGATGGCGAACCAGTTGATCGGCAAGGAAAACATGGCGACAGTTTCGCGCTTGCTTGAAAATCCGGCATTCGAATACTTCTGCCTGGTGGATTCGCCGACGCTGGTGGAGCAACTCGGAGAATTCTTTACGGCGCGTG
>CAILBQ010000678.1 GCA_903832475.1 uncultured Acidobacteriota bacterium
AGTGATCCAGAACTGACGGTCGCCGATGAGAGATTCGGCGTGGACGATGCGCTCGATGAGGAAGGCCCAGGTGAGCGGCATGAGGATGACGAAGGTGTAGGCGAGGAGTTTGAGGGGATCGTGGGCGACGCGCCAGGCGAAGGGCATGGTGTCGTAGGGATCGGGGATCCAGAGGAAGCGGTCGGTCCAACCCGCGGCGAGGGTGACAGAGACGGAGAGGAGGGTCTCGATCCAGAACTCGCGGAGGTCTTTGCGGAAGAGGTGAAGGGTTTGCCTCAAAGGGCACCGTCCTTCGCGTAGACAGTGATGCTGGGGGCGGGGAGCGAGCTGGATTGGGCGAGTGCGACGAAGATGGCGCGCAGGGTCATGGGGTCGATGCGGGGGACAAGGGGTGCGGGGAATTGCTGGTGGATGGCGTCGAGCTCTGCGGGGCCGGCGTTGGCGAGGACGAAGCGGAAAGCGCCGTCGCGCAGTTCGGGCTGCCACCAGGAGGGGAGCATGCAGGTGGGCAGGGCGGTCTGGCCGGGGATGGTGACTTCGCGAAAGCGGGCTTTGAGGATGGTGATGTTTTCGGCAAAGACGAGGGAACCTTTTTCCAGGAAGCCGAGGTGGGTAGCGAAGTCTTCAATCTCGGCGAGGTCGTGGGAGGAGAGGAGGATGGTCATGCCGTCGCGGGCGAGGAGGCGGAGGACCTGGACGAGCTGGTCGCGAGTAAGGGGATCGAGGCCGGAGAGCGGTTCGTCGAGAACGAGGAGGGAGGGGCGGTAGGAAAGCGAGCTGACGAAGGCGGCTTTCATGCGCATGCCGCGGGAGAGGCGTTTGAGGCGCCGGTGGAGGGGGAGATCGAAGCGCTGGAGGAGAGAGGCTTCGAGGATGCGGTCCCAGTTCGGGTAGAGGGGGCGGACGAAGTTGAGGAAGCGGGCGACGGTCATCGACTCAGGCATTTCCTGGTTTTCAGAGACGTAGCCGATGCGGGTGAAGGCGTGGCCGCGGATTTCAGAAGAGGGAAGGCCGAGGATGTAAGCCTCTCCCGCGGTGGGCGGGAGGATATTCATGAGGAGCTTGAGGAGGGTGGTTTTGCCGGCGCCGTTGGCTCCGACGAGGGCGAAGACGGAGCCGGGGTCGATGGTGAGTGAGACATCGCGCAGCGCGGTTTCGCGGCCGTAGGTCTTGGTAAGGCCGGTGGTGGCAATGATGGCGGGCATGGGATGGAGGCTTCATGATACGGGAACAGGCGATGGGGTGCGGGGCTTGGTGTTGATGACGGGCTGGGGAAGTGCGCAAGTGGCGCGTCTGCGAGTTCGCAATTTTCTTTGGTTGGGTGGACAGAAGCTCGGGCCGGCGTTCGGGACACCCTGAAGGCCGCGGGTACCAGTTTTTACAATTCCCACCCTTGCTGCGGGAGGATGGGGCACCCGAGATTCTTGTCAATCCCTGTCTCAAGGGAGAGGCAAGGGGTACGCGGCTCCTGGGACGTCCCACATCTACCGCATGAGGCTGAGGTAGATATGGGGCACCCAGTTTGCTGGTGGGGATATATGCTGGGAGCGATCTGGCCGGCGTTGTGTCTGAGAGGGGTTGCCCGTGACTTTGGGAGTGAGAGTTTGGGTGGTGGGGGTGCTGGTGCTGGGTTCGCTGGGTGTGGCTGCACGGAATGGGGATGGGCAGCAGCCGGGCCCGGTGGCGTTGAAGCTGGGGGCGGAGGATGTGGTGCCGACGGGCAATGAGTGGATTGCTCTGCCGGATATCCGGGCGCGGGATGGGGCGCTGGGGACGTTCAACGTGATATCGATGGCGCGGCGTGGACTGCTGGAGGTGAAGGGGGCGGAGGGCGGTCCGGTGGTCGAGCCGTACTTCAAGGCGGGAGGGAAGGAGCTTCCTTTTCGCGATCCGGCGTGGACGCTGGAGGGGTACTGGATTCCGACGGCGCGGCTGCGGATGGGGGATCTGGAGGCGACGCTGACGTGGTGTGCTCCGCCGGGATCGCGGGCGGCGTTTCTGCGGATGACGCTGCGGAATCAAGGGGCGGCGGCGGTGCCGGTGAGTTTGGGGGTGCGGGCGGCGTTTGGGAGTCTGAGCCGGGTGACGTATGTGCCGGTGGAGCTGCATGGGACGCGGACGGTGAGCGTGGCGCCGTGGGTGAGTCCGGGAGAGGTGTTCAGCTTTGCGACGGAGGATACGGAGTTTGCGTGGTCGCTGATTCATCCGGGGTCGGAGGGGCAGATGACGGAGCCTCCGCTATCGGCGACGGCGGCGGCGGATGCGAGTGGAACGGTGACGCTGGCGGCGGGTGCGACAACAGAATCCCTGTTTGTGCTGGGGGTGGGGGTAGAGGAGTTCAGTGCGGCGCACAATGCGAAGGCGCTGCGGGAGTTGCTGGACCGGGAGGGCGCGGAGGCGGTGCTGCGGGCGGCGACGGCGTGGTGCCGGAAGCGGACAAGGACCACGGGCGAGGCCGACCTGGATTTGCTGATGAACCGCAATTTTCTATTCACGCAGATGTATGCATGGGGCAAGTCGATCGATACGGAGCAGCGGGTGGGGATGACGTCGCGCAGTCCGCGGTATTACGTGTCGGCGGCGTACTGGGACCGGGACGCGATGCTGTGGAGCTTTCCGGCGCTGCTGGACAGCGATCCGGAGCTGGCGCGGGAGGCACTGGAGTATGCGTTGACGGTGCAGCTAAGGAACACGGGGACGCATAGCCGGTTCATCGACGGGGTGGTGCTGGAGGACGGATTTCAACTGGACGAGGCGGCGGCGCCGGTGCTTGCTCTGGCGGCGCTGATGCGGGCGCATCCCGATGTGACGTGGTTGCGCGGCCACCGGGAGGCGGTGGAGGTGCTGCGGGACAAGCTGCTGGCGCGGTATGACGCGAAGACGGGCTTGTACAGCTCGCTGCAGGATTCGCAGGATGAGTATCAGAAGCTGCCGTTTCTTACGTACGACAATGTGCTGACGTGGAAGGCGCTGGGAGGATTGGGCGAGCTGTTTGCGGAGCTGGGGGACGAGGCGGCGGCGGGAGCGATGCGGGAGGGGGCGACGGCATTGCGCGGGGCGATTCTGGAGCACATGGTTTCGGCGAAGGCTCCGGGGGCGGAGGGGCCGATGTTTGCTTCGGCGACGGATGGGACGCAGTGGGTGTTTACGGAGATTCCGCCGGGCGGGTTGATGCGGCTGCCGGCTCTGGGATTTGTGGCGGAGGACGATCCGGTGTTTGCGCGGACGTATCGCTGGCTGCATTCGGAGCGGTATGCGTACGCGTATGCCGGGGAGCCGTATGGACTGCCGGGCAGCTACCGGGTGCCGTTTACGACTTCGTGGAGCATTGCGGATCACCTGGAGCTGAAGGCGGGGCGGGAGAAGGCTCTGAAGATCCTGCGGGCCAGCGACTGGGATGGAGGAATCTTTACGGAAGGGGTGGATCCGGCAAACGGGAAGATGGATCTGGCGGGGCGAGCGTTTGCGACGGCGGCGGGGTATGTGGCGCATGCGATCTGCGAGATGGCCTGCAAGCCGGTGCGCTAAGCTGCTGAGGCGGGTTTGCTGTCGCGGGTGGGATGGGTTTTGCGTCTTGTGAAGCGTGGCGGCGCGATAGGGCATCGAATGAGCACGGCGGTCGTCGGACGCCGGGAGGATTTGGATGGTGGAGGGTTCGCGGCAGGCGGGTGGGTGGTGGCGGTTGTGGATGGGCCGGTTGGGCGTGCTGGGGCGGACGGCGAAGATGTTCTGGAAGTTTTCGTTCGACAAGCCGAAGCACACGCGGCCGCAGGGAGAGATTCCGGTGGTGCGGATGACGCGGGAAGGGCTGTTGGCGGCTCCTAACCGAACGCTGTGGCGGCTGGGACACTCTTCGCTGCTGATGAAGCTGCAGGGCGGGTTCTGGCTGACGGACCCGGTGTTTGCGAAGCGGGCTTCGCCGGTGTGGTTTGCCGGGCCGAAGAGGTTTCATCGGCCTCCGATCGTGATACGTGAATTGCCGGCGATTGAGTGCGTGGTGATTTCGCATGACCACTATGACCATCTGGACAAGCGGGCGATCCGGAAGCTGGCGAAGAAGACGCGGTGGTTTGTGGCGCCGCGCGGGGTGAAGGCGATCCTGGTGAAGTGGGGCGTCGACGCGGCTAAGGTGAAGGAGCTGAACTGGTGGGAGGAGACGGTGGTGCCTTCGATAGCCGGGTCGGGGGTAAAGCTGGTTTCGACGCCGACGCAGCATTTTTCGGGGCGGTCGATCTGGAATCGGAACGAGACGCTGTTCTGTTCGTGGGTGATTCTGGATGGGGATTTTCGGATCTTTTATGGGGCGGATTCGGGGTATTTTGGCGGGTTCCAGGAGATCGGGGAGCGGTTTGGTCCGTTTGACGTGACGCTGCTAGAGAATGGCGCGTACAACGAGCGGTGGCGGAACATTCACATGCTGCCGGAGGATACGGTGCAGGCCCATGCCGATCTGCGGGGACGGTGGATGGTACCGATTCATCATGGGACGTTCGATTTGGCGCTGCATCCGTGGACGGAGCCGATGGAGCGGATGCAGGCGCTGGCGGCGGAGCGGGGGCTGCAGGTGTGCACGCCGCGATTCGGCGAGCCGGTGGGGCTGATAGCGATGGAGAGCAAGGGGTGCTGGTGGCGCGGGGTGGATTTGGCTGAGGCTAAGTCAACCGGGGATCTGGTGGGGGCGGAAGGGGATTGACGGAGCGCCGATCCCATATCGCCCGCAGAGGCGCGGGAGATAGGGGGCACCCGGGTTTTGGTTGGGGTTGGGAGTTATTCATCCCACCCTTGCTGCGCAAGGATGGGGCACCCCGGAGGTGGGGGCAGGGGGAGTCTCCGATCCCAGATTTCCAGGAAAGGCGCGGGAGATATGGGGTCCGGGCTTTGGGTTGCGGGTCATTCAGAGACGATCATTGCCTTTTTGTCTCCCAATACGAAACGGCGTTTGCGCAGCCGAGTTTGGTGCAGCGGAAAAGGCGGGTGGGCTTTATGCGTTGACGAGTGCCAGGGCGAAGCCGTCGTAGCCTTTGCTGCCTACGGTCTGGAGGGCGGTGGCGGTGAGGTTTGGAGTGTTGGCCATGAGGGTGAACATGGCCTGGGTTCCCTGGACGGCTGGATCCTGGCTGCAGGGGTTGGCGATTTCTCCGTCGCGGATGACGTTGTCGGCGACGATCAGGGTGCCGGGGTGGGAGAGCTTGAGAGCGCAGGCGAGGTAGGCGGCGTTGTTGGGCTTGTCGGCATCGATGAAGATGAGGTCGAAGAGGCTTTCGGAGTTGAGCGCGGCGAGGGATTTAAGGGCGGGGCCGACGCGGATTTCGACGCGGTCAGCGAGGCCGGCGTCTTGGATGTTCTGCTGGGCGACCTGGGCGTGGCGAGGGTCGAATTCAAGGGTGATGAGGCGGCCGCCGGGTGGCAGGGCGCGAGCCAGGCAGATGGTGCTGTAGCCGCCGAGAGTGCCGATCTCGAGGATGCGACGGGCGTGGCAGAGCTGAGCGAAGAGGTTGAGCATCTGGCCCTGGGTGGGAGAGACGTCGATGGAGGGAAGGCCTGCGGCTGCGTTGGCGGCGAGCACGGCGTCCAAGGTGGGGTCGGGCGGGAGGAGAGTCTTGGAGAGGTATCGATCGACGGCGGACCATTGGGATTCGAGTGGGGCCAGGGGCATGGGGATGTGCTCCTCGGATCGGAATTTGCTTCAAAGGGATGATACCGAGCCGATTTCGATCCTGGGAGCAGGAATCGTTCTGGAGCGGGTTATTTGCTGGAGCTGACGAGGGAGAACATGCCGCCCTGGGGGTCCATACCCTGGACGATCCAACTGCCGCCGGGGACTTCGGCGGGGCCGTGGAAGACCTGGCCGCCGGTGGCTTTGATTTTGTCGACGGCGGCTTGCGCGCTTTCCACCTGAATGTAGTAATTCCAGAAGACGCCGGGAGCCTGGGGAGGCTTGCTCATCATGCCGCCGATGGTCTTGCCGTCGGCGTTGAACATCTGGTAGGGACCCATCTGGCCCATGTCGTGGACGTCGCCCCTGGTCCAGCCGAAGACTTTGGAGTAGAAAGCGAAGTCGGTTTCGAGGTCGGCGGCCATGAGCTCGTGCCAGCTGACGGTGCCGATGTCGCCCATGGCGGGGCGCTGGGGTGAGCCGGTCATGCCAGGGAGGGGCGCGAAGATGATGAAGGGGGCTCCCTGGGGGTCGATGACGACGGAAAAGCGGAGCATGCCGGGGACGTCGGTGGGTTCCTTGTGGATTTTGCCGCCTTCGGAGACGACCTCTTTGGCGCGTGCATCGACGTCGTCGACAACGATGTAGCCGATCCAGGCGGGGGTGGATCCGGCTTCTTTGGGAAGGGTCAACATGCCGGCGACGCCTGCGCCGTTGACGTTGAAGACGGTGTAGTGCATGCCGTCTTGAGACGGCATTTCCTGGGTGGTCCAGCCGGTGAGATTACAGTAAAAATCTTTGGCGGCGGCGGTGTCGGAGGTCATGAGCTCATACCAGCCGAAGGTGCCGTAGCCGGGGGAATTGGATGGGGTGGACATAGAGAGACTCCTTTGGAAATGGAACGCAAATCGAGAGGGCAATTCAGACGAGTCGTGCGGAAGCTCGTTTGACTGCGTACGTTGATATCAACATAATGAGAGGGATGTCAAATGAAAATCGAGGTGCGGAGCGGGCGGTTGCTTTTGCGACGACGCTGGCAGTGCGGGATGGATGTTTGTGCCTGCATGCGCAACGGGCGGCGCGGGTGCTGGCGCGTCGATTTGACGAAGTGCTGAAGCCGGCGGGGCTAACGAACGGGCAGTTTTCGCTGCTGATGAGCTTGAACCGGCCGGGACAGAGCGGGTGTGCGGAGGGTCTGGCAGCGGATACGGCAGCAGTGGCCATGCGGGATGTGGCGGGATTGCTGGGGATGGATCGGACAACCCTGACTGCGGCGGCGAAGACGCTGGAGCGGCGGGGACTGCTGCAGGTGGTGGTGGATTCGGCGGACAGGCGAGGTAGACTGCTGCGGCTTACGGCGGCAGGGCTGGGCGTGCTGGCGGCGGCGGTTCCGATCTGGAAGCGTGAGCATGCGCTGCTACATGAGGAGTTTGAGGCGCGGGGCGCGAGTGTGGGCGGGCTGCTGGGGGACTTGCGGTTGTTGGTGGGGTGAGCGGGTGGGGCACCCGAATCGAGGAGGTAGCTGAAGAGAAGATGACTGCTCTGCTGAATCCCATATCTCCCCGCAAAGAACGCGGGGAGATATGGGGCACCCGGCGAATGTGGGTGGGTGAGGCGTGGCCTGGTTAGCCGGCGAGGGAATAGATTACGTTGACTTCGGTTTCGACTTCGACGGGGTTGCCGTTGAGGAGGAAAGGCTGCCAGCGCCACTGGCGAACGGCGTCGATGGCGCTCTGCTGCAGGGCGCTCGGGCCGGATTTTACGGAGATGTTTTCCACTTCGCCGCTGGTGCCGATGACCACGTTCAGAACCACGGTGCCTTGAGTCCTGGCCTTCTTGGCTTCCACGGGGTAGACCGGGTTCACCTTGGTGAGGATGGTCATATCCTTCACATTGACGTGGATCTTTTTGGAGCTTTGCTGGTCGGCGGACTTGTCGTCGATGTGCAAGCGAAGGGCCCAGGCGGAGGTGGCGGTGGCGAGCGCCAGGGCGGTACAAGCGGCGGCGATCAGGAGGCGGCGTGCGGGGCGGGCGGGGGCGGTGGACTGAGTGAGCTGCATGATTCTCCTCTCGAAAATGTGGGCATCGAAAATTCCGATGGCGTGGAGATTCTTGCGGATGGGTGGCGCGGTGAAGAGGGCGGCCATGCGCAGCAGGGAGCGGGCATAATTTGCACGGCCGTCGGTTTGGCCGGCCGCAAGGGAGTCGCAAATCATCTCGCGCGATGCGGCGATGCGGGAGCGGACCATCCACATGGCGGGATGGAAGGTGAGAGGCAGGGAGAGGGCGGTGTAGATCAGGTTTTTGGCAAAGTCGGCGCGGCGCATGTGGGCGGCTTCGTGGGCGAAGATGGCGTCGAGGTCGGCATCGCTGATGGGGCCGGCTGCGGTGAGGGGCAGAAGGAGCCGCGGTTTCCAGATGCCGATGGTCTGCGGGGTGCTGACGGAGGACGACAGAACGAGTGAGGCGCGGCGGATGCCGAACTCCTGGCAGTGCCGGGCGAAGCGGCCGGAGAGAGCTTGGGAGGGAGTTTCGTTGGGTTCAGGCGCGTAGCAGCGGAAGAGGGCCCAGGCGAAGCGGCCGGTGAAGTACAGCAGAGATGCGGCGTAGAGCATTAGGACAACGCTGGTGACCTGCGGCGAGAGGTGAAGGCCGCGGGGAACGAAGGTGACGGCGGGGCCGACGAAGACGCGGGTGGTGGCGGTAGGGGTGGAGCTGCTCCAGAGGCGGGAGAAGAAGGCCCAAGCGGCGTCGATGGCGAGGGAGAGCTGGATACGGAAGTCATCGATGCTGCCGAGAGGGATGAGTATCTGGGCGAAGAGAGCGCCGACCCAGAGGCGATGTTCCCAGGCGGGACCGGCGGGGCGAGCGATGCGCGCTGCCAGCCATGCAGCGGCAAAGATGAGCGGGGCCTGCCAGAGGGCGTTGAGAAGCCAGGCGATGAGGCAGGTTGCGAGGGCGTTCATCAGCGTTCTCCTTTCCTGGGAGACTTGGCAGGCTTGGCGGACTTGGGAGATTCAGCGGATTCTTCTTCGAGGCGGCGGGTTAGGCGGGCGATGGTCTTGGCGTCGATCTGACGGGTTTTTAAGAGGCTCATGACGAGGTCTTCGGAGGAGCCGGCGAAGACGCGGTCGATGAGGTCGCGGAGGGCATGGCTGGAGGCGTGTTCTTCGGAGACGACGGGGGTGTATTCGTAGGAGCGGCCGAGGAGCTTGCGCTTGAGCTTGCCCTTGCGCTCGAGGATGTTGAGCATGGTCTGGACGGTGGTGTAGGCGAGGTCCTGGTGGAGGGCGTCCTGCACGGCGTTGACGGTGCTGGGGCCGAGCTTCCAGAGGACTTGCATGATCTGGAGTTCGAGCTTGGTGAGGGCGGCTTTTTGTGGCTTGGGCATTGCTACTCCTAATGACTTAGGAGGCTAGGGCGAGGCTGGGGTGGCTGTCAAGCCTAAATGTTTAGGAGATGGAAAGGGGGCGTTGTACCGGGCCATCGCGCAGGATGACCGGGCTGTATTGAAAGCGACAAGCTGATTCCCCTGAGGGGAATGACAGAAAGAAAAGCAAAGGCGAATCGCAGTATTGAGGATGGCTGTACTTATTCGAGGTGGACGCTGGAACGGCTCAGGTCAGGAAGCGTCGAGTTGAGAGCGGAGGGTAGCCATGGTGTTGAGGTAGAAGGCTAGGTTGTGGATGGTTAGGAGATCTGGTGCACCCCAAGAAGCTCTGCCGTGCCTGCCGCGGGCAACCAAACGCTGCCGGGAAGGAGCTGCGGAAAGTGCC
>CAILBQ010000679.1 GCA_903832475.1 uncultured Acidobacteriota bacterium
AGCGAACCGGCTTTGACTGATCCAAGGCCGAGGAAACTATTGCGGGACGTCAGGGCGCCTTTGACCACGTTGCTTTCGCTGCTGTTGCTTTCGGATATACCGGCACTGCTGGCAATGTCGATCTCTGTTTCCATTTGATAGAGGAAATCGAAGCCGGGACTAATGTTCTGTTTGCCGCGTATGCCCAGGTAGGAGAGGTTGGTAGACAGGTCTAGCATCCAACCCATATTCCCGACCGGACCGGCGCCGTCCGGCCCGATTAATGAGGCGGTTCCTTTCTTGGCTGAGTCCGCGGACACATCGAGATTGCCATATAGCGTCAATTCTCCTCTGGGAGTGTAAAAGGTCAGTTCAGATCCGGGCTTCTTCTCTAGGAAGCCATGCCTGGCTGTCGAGTTGACGGGGATGGTCTGAGGATGCGTAGCTGCTTCGGGCGCGTCGAGAGGCGCGGCCGCTGAGGACTTCGGCGCGGGTGCCGTAACGCGAGTCTGGTCGGAGGCTTGCGCCTGGAGCAGAGACTTGATCTGAGCGAGTTCCCTTTCCAAATCCTGCACACGGAGCAGCAGAGCCTTCTGATCGAGGGCGGACCCGTCCGTCGATTGGGCAGCACAGTTGGGAAAGCTCACCGCCAGCAGAACCATCGCCGCCACAGCGGTGGCGAGATGGAATGCAGGCATTTCACGCGAACTCTGTGTTCCTGATCGGTTGGACATGGACTTCCCTTCGCCGGATTGAGAGTGGCCGTGTTGGCTTCTCTTTCATCGACCTGAAAGAATGAGGCATCAGTCAATTGGGCCGATGCTCCTCTCGCGGTTCCAAACCAGCGTTTCAGGCTCTGGGATGTCCTATCCGGGAAAATTGGCGAACCGCTGCCATGGTTTCGAGCGCTGCGCTCATTCTCGTGCGCATCCAGCCGATGTGTCTTTCGACGACCCTTGCTGAGCACGAATAAGAAAGTCCTTTCCTAAGCACGGGAGGACTTTCCACTTTCAGGCGTTCGAGTCGAACTGTGCATAGAGGCGCAAATCACACCGAACTCTGCCTGGCCAACGGCGTTCGAGTGTGCCGAGTCTCGCCCCTGCACGGCGAAGGCAGCGCCTCAACAATCTGGGGACGGGTGAGGTTGGAGCACATATGATCAGCAAACGGCTTGGGCTGGAAAAACTGATAGGACTTGGTTTCTTCATGGCGCTTCTCGTTGCATCGATTTCCGGGATTGTGGCCATCTCGCGAAGCGTTTCCATGAGCAACGCAAGCACTGTGGCAGCCGCGGAAGCGCAGAGTTCCCTGCAAGCCACAAGGTTGGCACTCTGGCAGCAACGCGGCCTGGTCACGTCCCGTGCCTATTTTCTCCAGCCTTCAAGAGATGCGATCCAACGGTACAAAGAGTCCTTGGCGCAGTTTAATGAAACCTATTCCCGACTGCAGGGTACAACTCGGGATGCCAAGGGCAAACAACTGCTTTTGCAAGCACGGGAACTGTATGACGAGGGCACAAAGAACATCCAAAGGATGATGGACCAGGAAGCGGCTGGAGATCACGCCGGGGTACTGAATGGGCTTACGCAGTCCGTATCGCTGAGTAAACAGATTCGCAAATCGTTGGACGATTTTGTCGAGTACACCAGTGCACAGGCTGAACAGCAAAACCTGCGGTTGCAGAATCGGGCGCAGAAGGCGATCTGGTTTTCGGTAGGAGGCTTGCTGCTGAGCCTGGTAGTGGCTATCGTCAGTTCGGTCTGGACGCTGCGGACGGTGAGCATGCGCATTCGGGCCACACGGCAGGCAGTAGATGCAGTAGCAAACCGCGATCTATCCGGCGGCGCGATCGAAGTGCTCACCAACGATGCCTTGGGACTGGCCATGCGTTCGGTCAACGAGATGAAGCAAAACCTGAGCGATGTGGTAGGAGACCTTATGCAGATTGGAGGGCAGGTTGCGGCTGCCTCGACGGAGCTGGCAGCATCTTCCCACGAATCGTCCCGGGTCGCGGATCAGGAACTGGAATGCACCAGAGAGGTTTCAGCAACCTTGCAGGACATGTCGCGAGCGGTGGTGGAAGTTGCGCAACATGCTGAGCGTGTGTCCAGTTCCGCCAGTGAGGCCGCCTCAGAGGCGCGCAACGGGGAGCAAACAGTCCAGGTGGCCTCTCAGAAAATGCAGCAAATCGAGCATCAATCGGGCGTGGTCGCGAGAAGCCTTGAAGAATTGGCAGAACAAACGGAAAAGATTGGTCACGCGGCCAATCTGATTGAAGGAATCGCGGCCCAGACCAATCTGCTGGCCTTGAATGCGGCGATTGAGGCGGCGCGAGCCGGTGAGCACGGTCGAGGTTTCGCAGTAGTTGCCTCCGAAGTGCGACGGTTGGCAGAACGCACGGCTGTCGCAACAAGAGAGATCGACGCAATGATTAAGACAGTGCAAAATCAAAGCCACATTGCTTTGACGGAAATGCGGCTGGGCAGCGAGCGAGTCGCGGAAGGCGTGTCGCAGACGGAGTTGACCAGCCAGTCTTTGGACAAGATTCTGCGCGCTGTAGACCAGGCTGCAGGACTTTCAAAGCAGATCGTCGACGCCACGTCGAAGCACGCTCGAAATACGGAGGCGCTGCACGAAAGCCTGGAATGCATTTCTGATTACGCCAACAAAACAGCAAATGCATCGCACCAGTCTTCTGCTGCGTGCGATGAGTTGAGCCAACTCGCAGAGCGGATGCATGCGCAACTCAGCGTATTCCAGTTGCCGGCAACCCGACTACATTGAACCTAGTCTCGCCAGTCGATTTTAACGTGAATGAGGGTACGATTCTGTCCCTTCAATACTCAAGAAAAGCGCCGGTCTCGAGCTGCCTGGCGACCGCCTCAATGTCGGGAGCAGGCACTCTATCTTCGTCAAGGTGGGGGACGACAGAGCGAATGGCCGCGTGGGCCCGAGCCACGGCTGGGCTGGGGCGAAGAGGCAGTCGGTAGTCAAGCCCCTGAGCGGCGCACAACATTTCGATAGCCAGGATGAACCGCAGGTTATGGGTAATCTGTCGGAGTTTGAGCGCGCCCGTCATGCCCATCGAAACGTGGTCTTCCTTCCCTCCTGAAGTGGGAACAGAATCAGTGCTGCTGGGGTGGGCGAGCACCTTGCATTCATTCAGCAATGCCGCCGCGGTGACGTGAGCGATCATGTAGCCGGAACTCAGGCCGGCGTCTGCACAAAGGAATGCTGGCAGGCCCTCGTTGATGTCGGGGTTGATGAGGCGGTCGATGCGGCGTTCGGCAATGGAAGCAAGATCGGTCAGTGCGATGGCTGCGTAATCGAAAGCATAGGCCAGTGGGGCGCCATGAAAGTTTCCGCCGGATAGGACCTCAGCCAGCTTCGCTCCTGTAACGTTTCGGTCAAGACCCTCGGGCGGGAAAATCAGCGGGTTATCGGTGGCAGAACCAGACTCAGTTTCGAGTACGCGCGCAACGTGGCCCAGAACATCGCGTACCGCGCCGTGAACCTGGGGCATGCAGCGCAGGCAATAAGCATCCTGGACGCGAGGATCGTCGACCTGATGACGATGAGATTCGCGGATCTCGCTGCCTTCGAGGAGTTCGGTCAGGTGGGCGGCGGAATCAACTTGGCCGGGGTGAGGGCGCGCGGCGTGGATTCGCGGATCGAAGGCAGCGGGTGTGCCCATGAGCGCTTCGAGAGACATGGCTCCCGCGAGGTCGGCGGCTTGCACGAGATTGAGCGCATGGTCGATGGCGAGGGCGCCAACCGCAGTCATGGC
>CAILBQ010000680.1 GCA_903832475.1 uncultured Acidobacteriota bacterium
ATGAATCGGATGCAGCGGAAGAGGCGGCGGCCGATGCCGTGGCTCCCGCTCCCAACACACCGGTGCTGGCAGAAGAGTTCGCACTTGCCGGACCTCCGGAAGAGCCGGGCGTCGACAGAAAACGAGCAGCCGCTGCGCCGCCCGGCGAAGGCGTTGGTTGGCCCGTTGTAAAAGGACTGGCAGAGTTTGCGGCTGCACCGCTCCAAATCGAGTTCATCGTGTTGGCTCCTGTTCTTCTCGCATCGATGGCGACCTGCTTCAAACCAGGATGGAAATGTGCGGCTGGGTCCCGAGAAGGACCGGATTGCCATGAAACAACTTGACTGGCGCTCGCGCCTCGAAGCCGTTTATCGGGCTCATCGCATCACGAACTCTCTTCCCGCTAAAGTCCGACTGTGCCTGAAACGTTTCGGCAAGGCTTCCCCGGCCCTCCGCAGTGCCCTGTTGCGAGTGTCCGCCCGCTTCGCCTCGAGGCTGCCCAGCGCTTTGCTCTCCGCCGCTTGTCTCTGTGCCGCTTCTTCCTTGCGACAACGTTGCTGTGACCACGTGAAGGCTCTCTACCGGGGTGTGCCTGGCAACGAGCCAGCCCTCCAGGTCGTGCAATTGTCCTTGCAAAGACATCGAGGACGCAGGAGAAGGTGCCACCAGGGAAGCATGCACACCGGCACCATCCAGATGCGCACGCAATTCCAGCAATCCCAGATCGTTATCCCGGACGCCCACCGAAATCTCCCTCGAATTTCTGAACGCCGGCCCCTGCGAGATGCCAGCTGCGCTATCCATTGCATCAAACGGGCTCATTGGGGCCTCCCGTTCCTCGGAGATCGTGCCCGGAGCTGTGGTCCATTTCACCGCATCCAACTGGACGGCAGCCCGGGCCGCTCCCCGATCGTCAATCAGCATTGGCTGATGTTGATTGAGGGAGAGAGCGCCTGCCGAGGCGGCGCGGGATTTTGCACTGGTTGTAGCGGCAGTCGCACCGCGGAAGCTGCTTCCGGCGTACCCTGCACCAGCGCCCGCAACCTTTGTGACAGCATCCGTGGCCTGCAGTGCACCTTCGGCCGATCCTCGCTCGACCGGAGACAGTCGGGTGGGGATCAGCCTGCGAGCCAGCGAGACCTCGCTCCGCTGCGCAATCGGAACCCCGGGTTGGACGACTGGAACGGTGTCCCTGCTAACGGAAGGAAGGGCGGCTGCCATGGCTGCGCCGCTTCCCATTGGCCTGCCCGACAATCCTGAGATGTCTGGAGATGCAGCAGGGGCCGGCTCCATGGCGCTGGTCACATCAACCTTACGAACATCCCCGTGGTTCAGCTGAGTTGCAGCCGAATCGACCCTGACTACGGAGGAAACAGGCTGCAGGATTGGCTGGGGCGGTAAGACCGCCTGTAATGCTGCGCTGCGGAAGTCTGGCGATGAGAGCGGTGATGCTTGATACCTGCTGGCTGGCGCGCTCGGTAGTTCCGGCTTGCCTTCCTCGGGCTTGGCTGCAGAAAGCCCTGTCGGGCCGGTTTCCTCTGTTTGTTCTGGATGTTTTTCTGAAACAGGGCGGCTTAGCATTTCGTTCTGCCGCGCAACTGGGAACAGGCCGATTTCGCTCTTCAATTCCACAGACGGAGAAATCAAAGGGCGAAAAGGTGGTGACTCGTCATGCGGAACCGCATCTGTGCTGGAGCCAGGCAAGCGCCGAAAGGGTTCTTCGACCTCGGGATTCTTCTCGACAGAACCAGATACGTTGCTGTTCTCGCGCCAATTGGCCAAGGACAGGGGTAGCGCGGATCGATCGCTCGCTGACCCTGTCGAAACAGAAGAAACTCCCGGAACTCCCTGCTGCTCCATCGAGTATTGTCCGCTCCGCACATCCTCCAGCGGCAGGGCAAACGCGACTGCCTGCACTTGGCCGGCGGCGCCGTCAGCCAAGTGAGCGGCCAAGGTCCGGGTCGGCGCCGGGAGCGCAGACACAGACGCCTTTCCGTGTTGAGCCCCATCCCTCCTAGGCACGTCTGTTCTGAGTTCGGAATCGTTCGCGGTGCTCTTTGTCTTGCTTCCTGAGATCGCCGACTTGTGCTCTGCTTGAACAGGCGTTGGCACCTTTTCATCAAGCGTCCGGCTGCCAGTCTGGCCGCCCGGAGAGGCTCGGAGCAAGCAAGATCGATGTGGATTCGCGATTGAAGAAGCCGAAGCAGCCGGCGTTTGTTCCGTCAAAGCCGTTGCTGTCGCCACAACCGGAATTCCAGGTGTATCTTGCGCTCCTGAAGCGTCCTCCGTTGCAGATTCACACTTCGACTCAAATGCCGATTTCCAGGAGAGCACGCTCGATGGTTCCATCGAGGTTCGGCCACCCGGCTTCGACATTGCCGTGCCGGTCATCGAATTCGCCGCCAGGCTGCTTGACACGCCGAAAACAGAACGGCAGCCCGCGCTCATGTCCGGCATTCTTCCCGACAGATTCCGCATGCCGGACTGTCCAGGAAGTTCGAGAATTTTCGCGGCCAACATACGAAATCGTCTTGCAAACAGGAGACCAAAGGTGGAGAGGCCGGGTTAGCGCAGGTTCATGGGAAAACCGCAAGAGAGTTCGATACTGGGCGTCCTTCCTGCTCTCCGGCGACTTCGCCCTCATTGTCCACCGCAGCTGCGGCTTCCCATGACGCGGGGGTATCTGCGCTCGCCCGGGGAATTTGCGCCTTTCTACCGTACCAATCATCCAGAATCTGCTGCGTACGACGGCCCAATTCAGTCTCCGCCGCGCGCCGAGCATTGACCAGGAGCGTTTCCACCTGCCTTCGTTGCGTACGCCTTTGCAGATAGGCATCGCGTCCCCGTATCAATTCTCTTTCCGCCGCTTTCAACAGCGGAACCAGTGCAGCGGCTTTCTCGCCCGCTAACTTCATCTCGATGGCTGCCCCACTTCGGCCCGGGCGATCGCTTCCCTGCACCGAGGTTATAAAGTCTTGACGCACTCTGAGCTTTCGGCCCAACGCGGATTCCAGCCGTCCCTGCAGACGATTTCGATCTGTAACAAGCCGCTCGA
>CAILBQ010000681.1 GCA_903832475.1 uncultured Acidobacteriota bacterium
CCGTCTTGTCTCCTACGAAGGGCATATCTCCAGTGAGCAGGAGCACCTGGGGCCGCTCCAGTGCGATCTTGTCGACCAGCCACTGGCGAACCTTGGGATTGGTGCCTTTGGTGATCGCCGGATCCGTAAAGCGCATGTCGCCGTACGCCACCATGTGCATCGGTTGGTTCGGCGAAAATTGCTTCAGAACGAAAGTAGGCCTGGAATCTCTTCCGGGGCGGACCGGAGCAATGGAAGGGTTCTCGGCAGCATGCGTAACGGCACTTTCATGGCCAGAAACAGAGGAACTATCGGCAAGTTCCTGCAATGGATCTGGAGCAGCCGTTGCGTGGACAACTAGATTCGCCAGCGCCAACGTGACAATGGCCATGAGTCTTGCTGAAAAGAGAAAAGGGAAGCTAAATTGTCGATCGTGTCGAGCATTCATGCAGCCCTAGAGTACCATCGCGCCTTTTCCACGAATAAGAGCGCTCATGCACGAAGTAAATCGAGCCACAAACAAATGCGCTCGATCAGGCTGGGAGCAAAGGGGCAGCTTGAATAGATGTCGCGACTATGAGCTTTGAGTATCTCGATCGCCTGCACCTCTCCAGAAGGAGCGGCTTTCGAATGGAGCGGCCGTCGGCAAACGAGGGCATATTCATCGGCCAGGTATTCGATCGCGTGTCCGAGGATTTCGAGAGCCCGCCCCTCCCGTTGTGGAATGATGCGGGGACGCAAAGCCGCTTTGCTCGATGGACTGCAAGGCGCGGCGCAGAACCTGGCGTGCGTCGGGCAGGCAGGGGCTGAAAGGGGGATCGGCTGGGGCAGCAGGGGCATAAGCATCCTCACAGCGTCTATCGGCTATGCCTTTAGAGCCCTCAGATGACGGAGGTACTGGCACTTTTGGGGCAATGCGCCTCTGATCACCAGCCCGTCCGTCACCCGACCGAGTCGACCGAACTTCTGGGCGCTTCGAGGTGAGTCCGCTGTGTCAGCATCGGCGTGAGCATGTCCAGGTTTCAAAAACCAGTTGCTTTCGATGCCGGGATGAACTCCCTTTGTTCTCCCGACGAACGGGCCGCTTGACTCAGCGAGGTCGAAAACCTAAGCTCAAGCTAGCGGTTGCGGGGGATAACCAAAGTACTGCTCGTGCCGACCGCAGTCCGGAAGTCCCGCGCCTGGGCAATTTGCAAGTGAGAGTGTCGATGACTGTTCCTTACTTCTGGCAATACATTCCGCTGCTATTACAGATCCTCGCCGCGTTTGGATTGGGAATCGGCATGGCCGTAGGATCGAATTTTGTGGGCCGGCATCGCAACACGAAGACCAAGCTCGATTCGTACGAGTGCGGAATTGTATCGGTGGGTGACGCGCGGGGACGATTCAGCGTGCGTTTCTACATGGTAGCGATGCTGTTCATCCTGTTCGACGTGGAAGTGGTCTTCATGATGCCGTGGGCGGTGATTTATCGCCAGTTGCCGGCAATCACGGGACAGAGGTTCTTCGGCTTCTGGGAAATGATCGTTTACCTTGGATTTGTTGCTGTCGGCCTTTTATTCATTGTGAAAAAAGGGATTCTGAACTGGTCTAACGACAAGAACGACCTCTAGTGCTGATTTGGCTGTCTCAGATTACGACGCCCTGAAAGAGAGAAATCGATGAGCGTGACGTTGGCCGATAAGGCGTCTGTACTGCGCGAAAAGGGCGATCATCCTGCTGTTGCCGCCCTTGTGGGATGGAAGCCGGAAGCCCTGGCGGACGCCCGATGGGATCGGGAAGAACTCACGCTGACCATTCGACTCGAGGATATTCAAGGCGCTGGTGTAGCCGTTCAGCAGGCCGGGTTCAACTTCCTGGAAGACGTCACGGCAGTTGACTGGTTTCCTGCAACTCCGCGGTTTCAGGTGAGCTACCACGTTTTGTCGCACAAGTTTAAGGAACGCATCCGGCTGCGTGTCCTGGTGGATGGAGACAGTCCCTCGCTGGATACCATCACGTCTGTGTGGCCCTCGGCCAATTACTATGAACGCGAGATCTTTGACCTGTTTGGAGTTCGGTTCGACGGGCACCCGAATCTGCGCCGCATCATGATGCCAGAGGAATGGCCGGGGCATCCTCTGCGCAAGGACTATCCGGTTGAGGGCTACCGTTGAGACCTTCGCGCATCGTGAGCACTCGATGTTTCACAGACAAAACCTGGCACCAAACGCGGCAAGGGGAGAAAAGCTTCGATGTCTGAATTGACGGCAACGCCGATCTTGGAAGCGCCCCGCGCCGAGGGTTCCAACGATCAGACGATGGTCCTGAACATGGGGCCACAGCATCCGTCGACGCATGGTGTGTTGCGCCTGGTGCTCGAAATTGACGGCGAAGTCGTGGTGCGGCTATATCCCGAAATCGGCTACCTGCCTACCGGCATCGAGAAGACATGCGAGGCGAAGTTTTACCAGCAGGTGGTGCCCCTCACCGATCGCATCGACTACCTGAGCCCGATGCATAACAACCTCTGCTACTGCCTGGCGGTCGAGAAGCTGCTGGAGTTGCCGATCCCGGACAAGGCGCAATGGATGCGAGTGCTGCTGTCGGAGCTGACGCGGCTGAACTCGCACCTCGTCTGGCTGGGCACGCATGCCATGGATATTGGCGCGCTGACTGTGTTTCTGTACACCTTCCGTGAGCGCGAAGACATTCTGCGCATCTTTGAACTGGTAGCAGGCCAGCGCATGATGACCAGCTATTTCCGCATAGGCGGGCTGTCCATGGAGCCGCCGCTTGACTTTTTCGATCGGGTCAAGGCGTTCATGAAGACCTTCCCGGAAAAGATTGACGAGTATGCGAACCTTCTCACGGGGAATCCGATTTTTGTAAATCGGCTCCAGAATGTGGGTCATCTTTCGGCCGCCGATGCGATCGCCCTGGGAGTGACGGGACCACCTCTGCGCGCCTCGGGCGTCGACTTTGACCTGCGCCGCGACATGCCATATTCCAGTTACGAGAAATTCGACTTCAAGGTGCCGACTTCCGATCGCTGCGATGTGTGGGGACGCTACCTGGTGCGGCTGGAAGAGATGAAGGAATCGGTCAAGATCATCAACCAGGCGCTGGCGGGCATGCCTGAGGGACCGGTCAAGGCCGATGCTCCGAAAATCGTGCTACCGGATCGCGAGAAGATGAAGACGCAGATGGAGTCGCTGATCCATCACTTCAAGATCGTGACGGAAGGTTTCGCTGTGCCGGCTGGCGAGGTGTACCAGGGGATCGAATCTTCACGCGGGCAGATGGGGTACTACGTGGTATCCGATGGAACGGCCAAGCCATATCGGGTACATATGCGCAATCCTTCCTTTGCTACGCTTCAGGCTGTTGAGACGATGTGCCAGGGGCGCATGCTTGCGGACGTGGTAGCGGTGATCGGTTCGATTGATGTGGTGCTGGGAGAGATCGACCGTTAGGTCAGGGATTCTATGCCGGATTATGCACAACTCGCGATTGAGGCCAAGGCCAAGATGAAAGCGGCAGAACTGCAACAGGCGGCCCGGCTGAAGCTGGATGCCGATCTGCGCGGTTATTTCGAGCAACTGCATGCGGCGTTGAGCGCAGAAATCGACAAGGCCAATGAGGAGCTTCGCCGTCAGGACGTGCCGACCTTCTCAGGGATTGCGGTAACCAGCGGCGCTGGTGCGGAAGTCAATAGCGGTCAACTTCCCGAACGGACCGGAGAGCCGACCCTGGGCATCAAGTACGGTGAGAATCGCTTTTGCTATGTCCTTCTGCGTACCGAACCGCCGGAGTTGGAAGCGAAGTTGACAGGCGATGTTGAGACGGCGCCCGATGCTCGAAGCGACGATTCGTGGACGCATCTTACGTGGTTTTTTCAAGGCAGGGACACAGGCCTGCTGGTAAACCGAATCAATTACATTCCCGGCGTGGACAAGAGCCCTTCGATCACCGATATTGCCGAGACAATCGTAGCGGGCATGATCCGGGGGTATTTTGATTGATGCCGCGGTCGCCGTCTACGCAGAGCTTTGGGTGTCGCTGGCCTCGATGCTGCGCAGCTATACGGCCGTGCATGGGCTCAATCGCAAGGAACAGGCCATGGTCGAGCTTGGCGAGGAACACATCCTGGTGCGAGTTAGCGAGCGCTGGATGCGGCTTGACCGCAATGAGACCGAGGTGAGTTGGTTGCGGGAGAATGGAAGCAAAGGCACGATGCATTTGACTGTGGATGGACGACTGAAGGGCGCTGACGGATTGGAAGAAGAGCTGGATCTGCAAGCCGAAGCATGGGCGCGGGAGTTGATGCGATGAGTACGGAAAGCCTGTCGATTTTTTCTCCTCAACTGGCGGCGCGCTTTGATGCGTTGGTGGAGAAATACCCACTGCGCCGCTCGGCGCTAATTCCGATGCTGCTGTATGCGCAGGATGAGATTGGGTACCTTTCGGACGCGGTGATGGAAGAGGTTGCGGAGCGGATAGGCATCACTACCCTCGATGTGCGGAACGTGGCCAGCTATTACTCCATGCTGCGGTTCAAGCCGGTTGGCAAGTACAACGTGCAGGTGTGCACCAACATTAGCTGCATGCTGCGCGGGGCGTACGACATCTTTGAGCACTTGCAGGACAGGCTGGGAATCGGGCATAAGGGCGTGACGGCGGATGGGGTGTTTTCGCTGGAAGAGGTGGAATGCATCGGAGTTTGCTGCTGGGCTCCGGCGCTTCAGGTAAACTACGATTTCCACGACGACCTCACGAACGAGAAAGTAGACGACGTGTTGGCAAGTTACCGCGCGAAAGCTCGATCTGAACAGGCTGAGGGGGGCTCCGCGCATGCCTAGGCTTGTGTCGCATCCGGATGAAGTGAAGATTGTGACGCGCCGGTTTGGCATGGGTGCGGCGGAGATTGATCGGTACATCGAGCTGGGCGGGTATGAGTCCGCGAAAAAGTGCCTGGAGCAGGGGCCGGAGTTCATCATCAACGAGATGAAGGCTTCGGGGCTGCGCGGGCGCGGGGGAGCGGGGTTTCCGACAGGACTGAAGTGGTCGTTTGTCCCGAAGCAGTCGACCAAGCCGAAGTATGTGCTGGTGAATGGCGATGAAAGCGAGCCGGGAACCTGCAAGGATCATCTGATCTTTCTTCATGATCCGCATGCCGTGATTGAAGGAACTGTTATTGCCGGGCTGGCGATCGGGGCGAAGACGGGTTTCATCTACCTACGCGGCGAATATCGCTACCTGATCGAGATAGTCGAGAAAGCTGTTGCCGACGCGTATGCGAAGGGTTTTCTTGGGAAGAACATTTTTGGATCGGAGACGGAGTTTCAGGTCATCGTGCAGACCGGTGCGGGCGCATATGAAGTGGGCGAAGAGTCGGCGCTGATGGAGTCGCTCGAAGGCAAGCGTGGTGTGCCGCGGATCAAGCCTCCCTTCCCTGCCGTGGTTGGTTTGTATGGTGGGCCAACGGTGATCAACAACGCCGAGACGATTGCGACGGTGCCGCATATTTTTGCCATGGGCGGCGCGGCGTATGCGGCGGTTGGTTCGGAACGCAACGGGGGCACGCGGCTGTTTGGCATCAGCGGGCATGTCGAGCGGCCGGGCGTGTACGAGCTGCCCATGGGCTACAACCTGAAGAAGATGATCTATGAAGTGGCCGGCGGCGTTCGCGGCGGACGCCAGTTGAAAGCTGTGGTGCCGGGCGGGTCTTCGACGCCGGTACTGCTGCCGAGCGAGATCGACCTGGGCATGGACTTTGACCAGGTGGGCAAGGCCGGTTCGATGCTGGGGTCGGGCGGGGTTGTGGTCATTGACGACCAGACTTGCATTGTCGAGTTCGCGCTTCGCACGATCAGCTTCTATGCGCATGAAAGCTGCGGGTGGTGCATCCCCTGCCGCGAAGGAACGGACTGGCTGAAGAAGTCGCTGACGCGCTTTCATGCCGGGTTTGGAACGATGAAGGACATCGACAACATTCAATATCTTGCGGAAAACATGATGGGACGCACGTTCTGCCCGCTGGGCGATGCGGCGGCCATGCCGACAATTGGATTTGTGAAGAAGTTCCGCAAGGAATTTGAAGATCACCTCAACGGCAAGCCCTGCCCTTTCGCGAAACATGTGGAAGTGGCGCTGGTTTAGCCGCACCGTTGATTCAAGATTGATTCGGCGATGAGCCGCGGAAAGATGGAATGCCTGACGTAACCTTTACGGTCGATGGAAAGAAACTCACCGCTCCGGCGGGCACGCTGCTGATCGATGCTTGTCGCAAGGCGGGCATTGAGATACCTGCATTTTGTTATTACCCGGGCTTGTCTCTACAGGCGGCCTGCCGCATGTGCGTCGTTCGCCAGGAGAAGGTGCCCAAGCTGCAGACGGCCTGCACGACGCAGGTGGGTGAGGGGCAGGTGTTCGTCACCGAGTCTGCGGAGATTGCGCAGGCGCGCAAGGCGACCATTGAATTGCTGCTGGGGAATCATCCGCTGGACTGCCCGGTGTGCGATGCGGGTGGTGAATGCGAACTGCAGGACATGACCTTTAAGTACGGCGCGGGCGAGAGCCTGTATGTCGAAGCCAAACAGCATCGCGAGGAGCAGAAGTGGTCGCCCGCGGTGTACTTTGACCGGCCTAGGTGCATTCTCTGCTACCGCTGCGTACGCATGTGCGGCGAGGGCATGGATGTATGGGCACTGGGGATACAGAGCCGCGGCGCTTCTGCGACGATTGCGCCGAATGGCGGGGACCATCTGGATTGCGAGCAGTGCGGCATGTGCATCGATGCCTGCCCGGTGGGTGCGCTGACTTCCGACACTTATCGCTACAAGACGCGGCCCTGGGAGATGAATCACGTTGCCACCGTCTGCACGCATTGCGGCGACGGATGCAAAGTCACGCTGGGCATTCGCCAGGCGGACAATGGGACAGACATCGTCCGCGCGGATAATCGCGACAAGTCCGGAATCAACGGCGACTTCCTTTGCGCCAAAGGCCGGTTCGGGTTTGATTTTGTGGAGAGCCCTGACCGGCTCACGAAGCCTCTGATTCGCAACGCTGCGGGAACATTGGAGCCCGCTACGTGGGAGCAGGCAATCCGCCATGTTGCGAGCAAGCTCAAGGAAGTACGAGCCGCAGGTCGCGCGATCGGCGTCATCGGTTCCAATACGACCACCAACGAAGAGAATTACCTGCTGCAGAAGTTTGCCCGCACAGTGCTGGGGACGAACAATATCGATCATGTGCGCTCCACGGATTATCCCGGCTTCGCCGCGGCAATGGCGGGACATGATCATCGCGCTGCCAGCCTGCGCGACACGCAGACGGCAAAGGCGATTTTGCTGATCGGCGGCAATCCGACCGAAGAGCATCCGCTACTGGCCTGGAATCTTCGTACCAATTTCCGCTTGAATCAGGCGAGGCTATACATTGCCACCGACAGTCCGATCAAGCTGGAGCGGCAGGCGCTGATGAGCTTGCAGTTGCCAGTAAGTCTGGAGTCGGGTGGATACGAGTCGCTCAGCGATTTCCTTGGCGGCGATGACAATGCCCTTGATTTTGGTGCAATGGACGACGTCATCGAGAGCCGTCCCACACAGACAGACACTGTTCCAACGGAACTTACGCACGCGAAGACGTTCCGCGAAGCCGTTCTTGCGGAAGACTCGCTAATCGTGATCTTCGGTGAGGAGTTCCGAGGCGCGGCGATTCAGAAGCTAGTCGCTTGGGGTTTGGGTAAAGAGAACGTCAAGTTCGCCTACCTAGGCGACTATGTCAATTCCCGCGGCGCGGCTGATATGGGCCTGCTGCCGGACCTTCTGCCGGGCTATGTTCCCGTGAGTGAGCCGGGGGCGTTTGGTGAGGAATACGCAAATCTATCGAAGCAACCCGGTCTTGATGCCGTGCAGATGCTGGATGCAGCCGGTCGGGGTGAACTCGGGGCTCTGTATGTGGTGGGCGCCGATCCGATTGCGAGCTATGGAGTCGACCCGGCAGCTTTCGAAAATACCTTCGTCATCGTGCAGGACATCTTCCTGACGGAGACAGCCGCGTTGGCCGACGTGGTCTTGCCTTCAGCCAGTCTCTACGAAAAAACGGGTACGGTTACCAACAGCTATGGCGATGTGCAACTGGTGAAGAAGGCGGCTGACAAGGCAGGTGTGAAGACCGACTTTGAAATCCTGGTGCGGGTGGCCGGCGGCATGGGCATCGATATCAAGAAGCTGGTTCCGTTTGGGACGACCGGCAAAGGCGGTGTAACGGCGGATATGGGACAGTCTCGCGGGGCGCAATCCGGCGAGGCGGATCGCCACGCTGTCTGGCTCACTGCGAATAACCTTGAACCACGCCTCAGTCCTTTTGATCCATTGGCTGTTCTAGATGAGATCCAGCGGCTGTTGCCGGCGTATCAACTGGATCGTTTGAACTTGTTCGGCGGCAACGATGTGCCGAGCCAGCCGGGGTTTGTACCGGTCTCTGATCTCCTCGCACAGGCCGCCCACCAGGACGTCGTGTTGCCGGCGCACGATGGCTTGTTCACCTCTGGTACGCTGGGCGCGCATACAGTAGCGCTCACCGAGATTCGTCAGTATCAGCACTCCGTCAGCGACGCTGTGGTCGCCGAAACCGCTGCCGATTAGCGGGCTTTGTTTCAAGAAAGGTCTTTGAGCCGTGACGATCTGGCTGTTCCTGTTGTTGAGCATAGTGAAAGTGGCCGTGGTGCTGGTGATTCTGCTCATCTGCGTGGCCTACACCGTGCTGCTCGAGCGCAAGCTGGTAGGCCGCATCCAGAATCGCTGGGGACCTAGTCGCGTGGGACCATTTGGGCTGCTGCAGCCGATGGTGGACGGGGCGAAACTCTTCCTGAAGGAGGATATGACTCCTACCGGCGTGTACAAGCCGCTATACCTGCTGGCTCCGCTGATCGCGCTGGGCTGCGCGCTGCTATCGATTGCCGTGATTCCCTTTGGCGCTCCGCTGGAGTACCGAGGCGTACGGCTGTTCGAGATTGCCGATTTAAAGATTGGCCTGCTCGTGATTCTCGGTGTAACGTCGATCAGCGTGTATGGCATCGCGCTGGCCGGCTGGTCTTCCAACAATAAGTATTCATTGCTGGGTGCGTTGCGCGCTTCGGCGCAGATGATCAGCTATGAGCTGGCGCTGGGGCTTTCCGTCGTCGGAGTGGTGCTTCGAGCCGGTTCCTTGAGCCTTTCAGATATTGTGAAATCGCAGTCGGCCCACGGCATGCTGTCGTGGAACCTGTTTGGCGGCGGCCAGGCGATCGCCTTCTTTATCTACCTGACAGCTGCGTATGCGGAGACCAACCGCGCTCCTTTCGACCTGCCCGAAGCAGAGACGGAGCTCACCGGCGGATACCATACCGAATACAGCTCGATGAAGTTTGCCATGTTTTTCATGGCGGAATACGCCAACATGATCACGGTCGGGTGTGTTGCCACTCTGCTGTTCCTGGGCGGCTGGTCCAGTCCTTTTGGCGACTTGCTGCCGGCACCGCAGCACTTTCTGCTTCAAGCCTTGCTGCCGATTCTGTGGTTTGTCTTGAAGGTTTTCAGTTTCCTCTTTCTCTACATCTGGGTGCGGGGTACGCTGCCTCGTTTCCGCTACGACCAGCTGATGGGCTATGGATGGAAATACCTGGTGCCCGTGGCCATGCTCAACATCGTGGGAACCAGCCTTTGGCTTGCGTTTCCGTAAGTTACAATCGGGTTTGGCCGGAGCGGCGCCGCTCCTCAACTCGCAGAGCTTGCCGTCTGACATGGGAAACAAAAACCGGCGGGAATTCTGGAACGATTTGAACGGATTGGATTTATTGAATTGATTGGATTGATGGCCAAATGCACCTGATTCTCTTCATCGTATTTGCGGGATTCTGCCTGGCGGGAGCAATCAATCTCCTGCTGCAGACTC
>CAILBQ010000682.1 GCA_903832475.1 uncultured Acidobacteriota bacterium
CCATTCGTTCTAGTCCACCGGCTTGCCGATCTTGGCCAAATCGCGGGCCTGATCGAAGGCATGAACCCGCATCTGGTAGCCCAGGGAGTCTCCACGCACGATGGACAGCGTCGAGTAGTCGCGCCACTTATCTGGGTAGCCAATCTTGTTCATCACGCCGTGCAGCTTTTCCTTGGCCTTGACCTTGGTGGCGGAGCTCATCCACTCCAACCCTTCGATGTCCTTATCCATGGCCTGCTCGATAGCCAGCGTCATCTCCAGCGTGCGCTGCTTTTCGGCAGGCGGAAAGTAGTGGGCTACGTAGACCTGGCCGAGGGCTTCGCCGAGTTCGCGATCGATGCGGTCGGTACAGCGCTTCCATCGATCCTGCTGCTGCTCCGCGCCGTTCAGTGTGTGCGCGTAGAAGTTCCATGTCTCATGATCGAAGCTCTGCGGCAAGCTGGTGCCGGCAAACGCGTGCAGCAAGTGCCAGCGCAGATAAGTCTTGATTTGGTCGAGCGAGGTGTCGTTCAACAGCGTGTTGAACGCGGCAAAAAACTTCGGCTCGGTGTCATCCATCTTGCCGGTAGTGGGCGCGTGGGCAGCCTTGGCGTAGGACGCGACCGAGAAATGAGTAAGATATTTGTCGAACGCGGCGACGTCGGTCGGGTGATTCAGATTTTGCGGGTCGCGCTGCTCGGTGATGGTGAGCGACGCTTTGGCTAGTGAGGTTTCAATGGCCAGCACCGTCTGCGCATCTTTGGCAGCCTGCGTGGAAGTTTCTCCGGCTAGCTCGAGGATCTTGGCCACGTGGGCGGTGTATTGCTGGCGCTGCTCGACGGACTTGGCATCAAAGCGTGTGTAGTAATCGCGCTCAGGCAGGCCGAGGCCGCCGGCAGCGTATCCAGAGATGACCGAAGCGGAATCGGCATAGTCCTGCATGGAGCCCATGCCAAAGAAAGCGTTGACGCCGATGGTGTGGAGATGGGCAAGCAGCGCAGGCAGCTCGCTCTTGTTTTTGAGCATGGCGATGCGTTCGAGCTCGGGCTGCAGCGGCGTAAGGCCTTTCTGATCGATGGTGGCCACGTCCATGCAGGTGGCATATTCGTCGCCGATTTTTTGCTCGTTAGGCGAGCGCGTCCCAACGGGATTTGAAACAGCTTCGAGGATGTTGCGAAGGTGAAGACGGTTCAACTCAAAGAGCTCGTTGAAGCGGCCATAGGAAGTCTGGTCGGGCGGCAGCGGAGTGCGCTGAAACCATTTGTTGCAGGAGAACTGGTAGAAGTTTTCACAGGCGTCGACCGAGGTGTCGATGAGCGATGGATCGAAGACGCGCAACTCTTCTTTTGCCGAGACGCCGGCAGGGGCAGCGCGCAGCGCGGGCGACTGGGCCAGGGCGGCGCTGAACACAGCGAACAAGGCAAGCCCGGGGAGCAGGCCGGAAAGCGCAGTGCGGGCGGCAAAAAGGATCAAGCCAGAGGCGGGGGGTCGAACGGGGGACACATGGCACGGCATGCAAGAAACTTTAGCAGACCATGAGGAGGGCCGGTGTGAAGCAGAGCAGACCCGCGCCCGCACCAGCAGCAGAACGGTACAATGAAGAGGAAACGTCAATTCAAGTTGAGGGGTATTCCAGTGTCGCAACGCACGTTCAGCATCATCAAGCCGGACGCGGTCCGCAAAGGGTATACGGCGGCCATCCTGGCAGAGCTTGAGAAGGCCGGCTTCAAGATCATCTCGATCAAGAAGCAATCCATTTCCAAGCCCCAGGCCGAGGGCTTCTACGCCGTGCACAGCGCGCGGCCGTTCTTCGATTCGCTGACCACGTTCATGTCGTCGGGACCGATCGTGCTGCTGGTGCTGGAGAAGGAGAACGCCATCGCCGATCTGCGCAAGCTGATGGGCGCGACCAACCCGGCCAACGCGGAAGAAGGCACGATTCGCAAGAAGTTTGCCGGATCGATTGAAGAGAACGCGATCCATGGTTCGGATGCCGAGGATACGGCGGCGTTTGAGATTGGATACTGGTTCGCGGGGTATGAGCTGGTCTAGGTTTTCGGCTGCGTTGCAAAGGCAGCGATGACCTGCGCGCAGTGTTTTACAGACTGGCGCTGCTGGTAGTAGTCGTGGGCCGCGGTGGCGGCGGCCTGCAGCTTCTCCGGAGATAGCGCTCCCCGCTCGCAGACGGCGGCCGCCAGCTCCTCGGGCAGCAGGTAGGGTACGACGGGCTGCTTGGGCATGCTGCGCGGTTCCAGCTCTACCAGCAGCGGCAGCAGGCCGTGCGCCAGGTACGAGGCCATCACGCCGGATTTTTCCCATACATCCGACCAGTAGCCCAGGACGCCGGCTACGCTGTCGGCCATCAGTTCGCTCAACTGGCGTTCATCCAGAAAACCCGCGCTGCGAACCGGCGCGGCGCCCATCCGCGTTGGCAGGTTGGGGCTTTGGCCTGAGCCAACATCGATGACGCTTTCGATGGCCAGGGTCCGGCACATGGTTTCGAGCGTCGGCAGGTGTTCCTTGTAGAGCCGGTTGCGGGTGTGGCCCTGCCCAAAGATGACCATCTGCCGGGCGCGCTGGCTCAGCGGTTTCAGGTTTTCCGGTTCGCCGATATTGGAAAAAATCGGGATGGTGGTGAGAGGGCGCCGGGCAGAGTTGAAGACCTCCAGCCGCTTGCAAAATCCCTCATTCGAAGTGAAGGACGCGACGGAGAGCTTGAGCAGCGAGGCGATGGTGCGCTTCTGTTCCGGCTGCGTCCAAAAGGCGCGCTGCCACGGCATGCCCTTGGAAAACATCTCGTGAAAGAAGACCAGCACCGGCGTCTTTCCTTCCAGCTCGTGGATGGCTGAGGCAAAGGCGGCGGGGTTGCCCTTGGGACTGTAGGCGTAAGGCCCGTAATGCACCAGTGCGGCAGCGTAGGTCTGTGTAGCCAGCAGGTCGGCCAAGGTCGTGCGCAGGCCGGCGGCTGTGGCTTCCGCGGGATAGAAGAGGAGGTTGGGCGCGATCTCCGCAGGATCGAGAGGAGTGGGCGGGCGGCGATAGACGAGGAAGTGATTGGGAAGCTGGTGCTGTTCCCAGAGAGCTTTTCCCAGCAGCCTCGTGAAATCGCCCATGCCATCGACAGAAGGCTTGAAGCCGGAGACGATCTGCAGGATGGGTTTCGTCGCCATGGCTTCCTGACTCTTGTCTTGGAGATTCATCGGCGCAGCGAAAGCGATGTCGAAAAGGCGGCCATTTCCGTCGTGTGGACCTTCCGGGCCCTTAGCGCTTCTTCTTGAACTTGTACTCGACGCCGACCGAGATGCCGAAATTCCACTGCGTGTGGGGATAGAGGCTGGTGCCGTCGTAGCCGGTAAGCAGAGCATCGGGCGTGATGCGGAAAACCCAGCGCGGCGAGCGGTTGAGGTCGATATGTCCGCCGAACGCGCCGCCCAGGGCTACCTGGTTGTCGTAGAAGGCCGCGACCCCGGTCGGACCGGTAGTGGAACCAGCGCGGCCAATTTCCTTGTTGAAGTCGCCATAAGCGCCGCCGACCAGCGCGTGGCCGATCAGCGCGACGTGCTTGTTGTGGGGGCCGAGGAATTCAGGGCCGGCCAGAAACATATACTGCGCGACAAAAACGCCGCTCTCGTTGTAGGGCGGTCCGGCAGCGGCAGGGGTGGTGCCGCTGGTGCCGAGGTAGGCGCGACCGCTGGCTTCGACGCCCAGGCGCTTGGTGAGCCAGTACGAACCGGAAACGTCCAGTCCGCCCAGGTCAGCGCCTTCGCGGAGGTTGGGTCCGGCGTGGATGTGGCCGGAGGCCAGCCCGACCGAGACATCCCACTTGTTGTCATAGCGGACGCCGGCAAGCGGATCGCTGGAGATGTAGGTGCCATTGGCAGGCTCGGCAGGCCGCTGCCCGGACTGCGCACCCTGCGCCGAAGCGTCGGGGGCGGGAGCCGGCGTGGAAGTGCTGGAGCTTTGGGCCTGGGAAGCGGCGGCAAAAACGGCCGCAAGGGCGGCGACGAGCAGCGTACGAGTGGCTGGGTTCAAAAGACGGTTCACTCCTGAATGGTAAATGGCCTGACCGGGCCGGAACAACGTGAGCAGGCACAAACAGATGCCTCGGCGCGTCGTCGGAACGCCGTGAAAAGAGTGTTGAGGGTTAGACTCGCCGATTCCGTTTCCGGCTATCCCAGGTTGCGGGAATTGCGGCGGAGCCGCCGTTACGGGTTGCAACTCTCAGTCCACCGCGCCCAGAGCAGGTAGCGGGCGGTCTTGAGCACCTCGACCCACAAGGCGGCTGAACTGTAAGCGCCGGGGGTGAGGTTGTCCGGAGCGGCCTGGACACGCCACTGCAAGTCGCTGCCCGCCGACAGTCGCGAGAAGATCATCGCGGCTCGGGGCAGATGCGCGGCGCTGGAGATGATTTCCGCCGACTTCCACCCGTGTTCCTGCAGAATGCGATGGGAGTAGCAGGCATTCTGGATGGTGTCGAGGGCGTGCGGCTCTTCGAAAATCCGCGCATCCGGCACACCCTGGGCATGGGCTACACGGGCCATCACGTCCGCCTCGACGAACTGGTTGTGGGCTGCGGCCCCGGTCACGATCAGGCGAGGCGCTATGCCGCGCTGATATTCGTGGACACCCTCGCTGACGCGGTCGAGCAGCTCCGGCGTAGGATTGCCATCGCTGTCGGCCGGTGTGCCGAGCACGATGATCGCGTCAAAGGTCGAGCGGCTGGTGTTGGCGCGCGGCGCGATGCTGCGAGCGATTACCGCCCAAAGCAGAACAGACGCTACGATGACGGCGAAGAGCAGCAGCACTCGCACCGGCATCCCCATGCGAGCGCGGCGAGGCTGCGGGCGGCGGCCATGCGACGGAGCGCGGCGGTAGGCCGGTTTTGGTGCAACGGGTCTGCGAGTGGCGGGCAACAATGTCTCCAGCTATCACTGTATCGCGCCCCGAAGTCTTGACCTTGTTTCAGAACAGGATCGACGGCATCCACGCACCGGCCGGCTCGTTATACAGGCCAAGGCTCATCAGCGTCATGGGCTGGATCACGCGCAGGCCGTTGGCCAGACACCAGCGCAGTAGCAGGCTGTTGCGCGAAGGCACCAGAATGCCCGGCCCTGCGAACGACTCGGCAGAGGCGATCAATGCCTGCATGTCCAGGTTGGTTTCCGTCGTGGAGTGGCCGAAGAATCCAAGATCCGAGGTATAGCCGGTGACACGGCCGTCCCGCACCACCACCGACGCGTTGCCCTGCTCCACATCCTGCTCCAGTTCCACAGCCCGGTCAAAGCCATGCACCTGCCGCGAGAGCGCGTTGCAGGCAGACAGGTCGGAAGCCGATGCCGGCCGCACCTCGATGCCTGAAAAACTGCGTGTCCGTGTGCGGCCCTGCAGGCAGGAGAGCGGCTCGCGGATATCGAAGCCCAGGTTGGTGTAGAGCGACAGCGAGCGGCAGTGAAAGGCGGCTTGGACCAGCCGCACTCCTGGCGCCCGCGTCTCCTCCGCGCGGTCCATCACCGCCTACATCAGCTTGCGGCCGACGCCGAGGTTCTGCACAACCGGGTCGATGGTAATGGGCCCGACGCCGCGAATGACGGCTCGTTCGTCGAGAACATTGCTGCCCGCCAGACGGCCTTCCACTTCCGCGACCACAGAGAAGAAATGCGCGCTGCTGAACACCATGGAGAGCAATCCGACTGCCGCTTCCGGAGCGGGAAGATCGCAGGGAAAGCCATGCGCGCTGCTAAGAACTTACGGGCATAGGAGCACCTGAGTTTCCCGGCGAGTATAGCAGTGAGAGAGTCGAACCGCTCTGGCCAAACTATTTCTTTGTAAGTGGCTCTCGTGCGAAGTATATTTCTCTGACACCGAGACCATGAGTAATATCAACGGCAAAGTTTACGCGATGAATGCCATCACGCCGATGCGGCCGTGGAAGACGTGGATCCTGCGCGCCTTCTTCTTCGTGCTGGCGCATGTGAAGCCGCTTCAGGCCGACCTGGTCAATCTTTCCTTCATCCAGTTCGCGCGCTGGGTGGTGATTCCGCGAAATCGCTTTCCATTCCTGGGGAAAAATCAGCAGCCCGAAGAGCTGCAATACGACTACCTGCTCTTTTTCAGCAACTTCAACGGCACATGGAATCAGTACATCGACGCGTTTTCCGCGGTGCTCAGCAAGGGACTGGACCTGGTTTGGCGCTGGAGCGAAAAGTTCCCCGGCTCGGTGCCCGTCACCCCATTCAAGCAATACATCGCGCGGGTGCAGTTCGATACCGACTACTACTACACGTCCTATCCGCAGGCCACGGCCAACGATGTGAAGGCCGCGCACGTAGTTGAAGACGCGCTGGAGAGCCTGGGCAGTCACGCGGCTTCGCTGTCGCCGGAGCAGTTTCGCGAGGCCTATCTGCAGTTTGTGATGGCCGTCCAGTCGCACCTCGGCAGCACGGGCGAGGCGCCCACCGTTTTCTAGCAATCGTCGCTTGAGTAAGAGAGGGAAGCAGCCATGGCGAATCAAAGCGGCAGCGTTTACGGGCTCACGTTGTTGTGCCCGATCGTGAACGATGACCGCGCCGTGCCTTCGCATGACCTGCAGATTCGCGAGTTCCTGGCCACGCTACCCACCGATGAGAGGAGCCCGTTCGCACTCGCTCCCGGCACGCACATGGCGCGGCTGGTGGTGATGGACGATGTTGTCTACGTGGGCATGCCGGCCTGCGAAGAACACCTCAAGTCGAAGTACCTGATCTTCGAAACCAACTGCGATGCCGACATCGACGCGTATTTTACCGGCCTCGCCAGGAGCATTCCGGAGCATCTCGATGCCGTGTGGAGTCATTGCACCGGCTATCCCGGCGTGCGGGATTTGCCGGCATTTTTGAGCTACATGAAGGCATGCCAGTTGGAGACCACCTTCTTCTTCGCGGCGGTCAACGACAAGTCCGTCACGGACACGCTAAAGGCCCTGCAGACGCAGCGCGCAGTCGCGGATTTTATCGCCACGCATCCGGTTCCGCGCGGGGCTGCGGAGGCCGCGGCGACGCAGCGGGAGTTCGTTGAGTTCATGAGGATCGTCCAGGCTGCGCCTGCTCCCAGGCCGGGGCTTCGGCCAGGCTCAGGCGCCAATCGGCGAGCGATTCAGACAGGCGGGCACAATGAGTAAGCTGAACGCGACGGACATTCAGGGCTTTGTGCTGCGCGGCTATAACATGCCGTTTGCGCGCTACTGCTTTCTGCGCCTGGGTGAGCCGAAGCGGGCGCGCGCCTTCCTCGATCGCCTGCTGGGCGTGATCACCACCGGCCAGACGTGGGACCAGGGCAAGCCGCAGAGCACGGTGAACATTGCGTTCACCCACAAGGGGCTGGCCGCGCTCGATCTGCCCATCGCCACGCTGATCAGCTTTCCGGTGGAGTTTCAGCAAGGCATGCGGGCGCGCGGCGGCATCCTCGGCGACACCGGCGTGAATTCCGATGAGCATTGGGACCCGCTATGGCGCGAGGATGACGTGCATGCCTGGCTCGGCATCCATGCGCTCTCGCAGAATGCGCTGCATGAGCGCTTCACGCAACTGCAGGCCATGATGGAGGAGACGGGCGGCGCGACGCTCCTTGACTCGGAAGACGCTGCCTCGCTGGTGATCGATGGCAAGGTCACGCTGAAGGAGCACTTCGGCTACACCGATGGATTTGGCAACCCGGACTATCTCGGCGTGGAGCGCAGCACGCAGCCGGGGCAGGGCAAGCTGCTGGACGATGGAACGTGGGCTCCGCTGGCCACGGGCGAGCTGCTGCTGGGCTATGCCGACGAAGCGGGCGAGTTGCCGGTCGCGCCCATCCCCGCGCTGCTGGCGGCCAACGGCACGTTCATGGTCTTTCGCAAGCTCCATCAGAACGTGGGGACGTTTCGGCGCTTTCTGAATGAATGGGCCGCACGCTATGGCGCCGGCAATGCGATGGCGCGTGAAAAGCTGGCCTCCAAATTTATCGGCCGCTGGCGCGATGGAACTCCGGTGGAATTATCCCCGGATCGGCCTGATCCAGCCATCGCGCAGGATCCGAAGCGGAGCACCAATTTCACCTACGCGCAGGACGCCGCCGGGACGCGCTGCCCCATCGGCGCGCACATGCGGCGGGTGCATCCGCGCGATGCATTTGGATTCCAGGGCCGGCTGATCAATCGGCGACGCATCACCCGGCGCGGCTTGCCCTATGGACCGTTCGCGCCGGAAGACGGCCCGGCTGACCTGAGTGAGCTGGACGCGCAGGACAGGGGCGTGCTCTTCATGGTGCTCAACGCCAGCATCTCGCGGCAGTTTGAGTTTGTGCAGCAGCAGTGGGTCAACTACGGCAACGATGCCCACCTGGGCAACGACAAGGACATGCTGATGGGCAGCCACGCCGAGGGCGAGAAATACGTGGTGCAGGGCGATGCCACGCCCGGCAATCCGCCGCTGGTGTGCGCCAACCTGCCGATCTTCGTCGAGCTGCGGGGAGGCGAATATTTCTTCCTCCCCAGCATCACGGCGTTGGGCATGATGGCGATGGAGCTGGTCGACCCGCGATGAGC
>CAILBQ010000683.1 GCA_903832475.1 uncultured Acidobacteriota bacterium
GCATGCTGGCGATTGCTGGGATAACTACCAGGTGGATTTCACCTATCCCGGAGATGTGCACCTATCGTTTGCTTCCTCGCAATTTGGGGCGTATGGGGTGTTCCAGGCGGGACTGAGCTTCTTTGGGTCGGAGGGGATGGCGACGGTGCCGTATGCAGGGCCGATGGAGATCAAGGGCGACAAGCCCTGGGTCTGGCAGGAAGAGGGTGCGTCCGGATCGGGTGCGGGTGGACCGGTCCAGGGGAAGTTCGCGGCCAATGGAGCGTTTGAGGACAATCTCAAGTTTGCCGATCGGGACAAGGAGCGGGCTTTCATCGAGAGCATCACGTCGGGCAAGCCGCATAACGAGATTGCGTCGGGAGTGGAGACGGCGCGGAGCTGCATGCTGGGGCGCATGGCTGGGTTGAAGAAGAAGGAAGTTACCTGGGATGAGCTGCTGGCGCATGGCGAAAGCTATGAGCTGGGGATGAAGCTGGAGCAGTTTGTTTGAAAGCAGCGAGTTAGCTTGTCAGCAAGTTAGCGAGTCAGCACGGTTCCGAGTCCGCAGGGAGGGATGCGCGGCTGGTGCGCTGGGTGGGACGTTTAGCGGTTTGGGTCGAGCCGCAATGCCATAATCAAAGCACGATGGCGTTCTTGTGGAAACCGGAGAGCTGGTCGCAGCGGCTGGCTGAACTCGAGGCTGTGGATGGGGAGCTGAAAGAGGCTCCTTTGCGGCGGGATGTGCGTTCGCTGGGGACGCTGCTGGGCGAGGTGATTCGCGAGCAGGGCGGCGAGGAGCTGTTTGCCCAGGTCGAGGAGTTGCGACAGGGGACGATACGGCGGCGCGAGGCGGAGGCGCAGGGCAACGAGAGCGCGGCGGCGGAGCATGCGGCGCGGGCGATGGACCTGCTGCACGGGCTGCCGGTGGACCGGGCGCTGCTGCTGACGCGGGCTTTCGGGTTCTATTTCGAACTGATCAATCTGGCCGAGACCAACCATCGCAAACGGCGGCGGCTGGCGCTGCAGTTGAGCGGGGCGGCGGGCAAGCAGCGTGGATCGCTGGCGGGGACGCTGGCGGCGATGAAGCGAGTGGGGATTTCTGCGGAAGACGCGCTGGGTTGGTTGCAAAAGATTTTGGTGGTGCCGGTGTTTACGGCGCATCCGACGGAAGTGGCGCGGCGTTCGGTGATGTTCAAGCGGCGGCGGATTGGGGAGCTGCTGGAGAAGCTGGACCGGATCCCGATTCCCGAAGAAGATCTGGCGTATTTGCAGGAAGATGTGTTGGCGAAGATCACGTCGCTATGGCAGACGGATGAGATCCGCAGCCGGCGGCCCACGGTGTATGACGAGATCAAGATGGGGCTGGACTACTACGACGTCGCCATCTTTGCCACGCTGCCGAATTTGTATCGGGAGATTGCCGAGGCGCTGCATTCGGTGTATGACCTGGAGCTCGATGCGCTGGACCTGCCCAAGGTGTTGTCGTTTGGATCGTGGATTGGCGGGGACCGGGACGGGAATCCATTTGTCACGCCGCAAGTGACGCGGGATGCGATTCAACTGGCGCGGGAGCATTTGCTGCATTTTTATGACGGCGAATTGCAAGTGGTGATCGACCTGCTGAGCTCTTCGGCGCAGCAGGTGCCGGTGAATGAGGATCTGAGGGCGCGACTGCACGAGTATGAATCGAATATCCGCGTGGCGGAGCTGCAGACGTATGGCATTCATTTCGAGTTTGAGCTGTATCGGCGGTTTTTGATCTGCGTGCGGGCTCGGCTGCGGCGGACGCTGCATCCGGCGGGGGCGATGGCGGCTCCGGCGGTGAGGCCGTCGCCGCTGGCGGAGTCGCAGGAACTGCTGGCACAGGTGCTGCCGGCCTATGGAGCGTCGGCGGAGTTTTTAGGGGACTTGAAGCTGCTGCGGGAATCGCTGGCGGCCAATCGCGGGCTGAGGATTGCGCGGACCCTGATTGATCCGCTGCTGCTGCTGGTGCGGACGTTTGGGCTGCATCTGCATACGCTGGATATCCGGCAGCATGCCGAGCAGCATGCCGCAGCGCTGAAGGATGCGGTGTCGGATACGCTGTCGATGGAACTGCCGGGAGGGCTTGCGCCGGAGTCAGCCAACGTGCTGGATACATTCCGGGTGATTGCCGAGGTGAAGGCGGGGTGCACGCCGGAGGTGATTCGGCAGTATGTGATCAGCGGGGCCGCTTCGGTGGACGATGTGCTGACGGTGGTGCGGCTGGGCCGGCTGGCGGGCGTGAAGCTGGAGGGTTCGGAGGACGGGTTTGGCTGCGAGGATGAGACGGGCAAGGCCCAGAGGCGAGCCGATCCGGGGCTGATGCCGGTGCCGTTGTTTGAGCTGATTGAGGACTTGCAGAATGCTCCGGAGATTTGCCGGGAGCTGTGGGCAAGGCCGGATTACAAGGCGCTGCTGGAGAGCTGGGGCAATACGCAGGAAGTGATGCTGGGGTATTCCGATTCGAACAAAGACGGCGGAATGCTGACCAGCACGTGGGAGATTTTCCGCGCGCACCGGGCGCTGCACCAGGTGGCGCATGAGGCGGGGATCAACCTGCGGCTGTTTCATGGGCGCGGCGGGACGGTTGGGCGTGGCGGCGGGCCGACGCATCGGGCGATCTTTGCGCAGCCGTTGAACTCGTTCGATGGACAGTTCAGGATTACGGAACAGGGCGAGGTGCTGAACTTCAAGTATGCCGACGAGGTGCTGGCGGAGCGCAACCTGGAGTTGATGATTGCTGCGTCGCTCGATGCGCTGGCGCGGCCGAATGCGCGCGATCCGCAGGGGCATTTTACGGGGGTGCTGCTGCCGGAATGGGAGAGTGCGCTGGACCGGCTTTCGGTGCTGTCGTATGAGTTTTACAAGGAGCATATTCTGGACGATCCAGGGCTGCTCGAGTACTTTGAGCAGTCGACGCCGATGGGCGAGCTGGAGCATGCCAAGATCGGCTCGCGGCCTTCGAAACGCAAGGGCTCGCTGAGCCTGTCGACGCTGCGGGCGATTCCGTGGGTGTTTGGATGGACGCAGTCGCGGCTGCTGATTCCGGCGTGGTTTGGCGTGGGCTATGCCGTGGACCGGTATTTGGCCGAGGGCGGAAGTTTGGCCATGCTGACGACGATGGCGCGGGAGTTTCCGCTGTTCATTGACCTGATTCGCAACGTGGAGATGGCGCTGGGCAAGGCCGACCTGGGCACGGCGCGGATGTATTCGACGCTGGTCAAGGATGCGGAGTTGCGTGAGCGAATTTACAAAGGCTTGGAGCAGGAGTACGAGCGAACGGTGAAGGCAGTCTTGCAGGTGACGCAGCAGGGCGAGCTGCTCGAGAACAACCCGGTGTTGGCGCGGTCGATCAGGCTGCGGAATCCGTATGTGGATCCGATGCATTTGATTCAAGTGGATCTGCTGCGGCGGAAGCGGGCCGGGGAGGATACGCCTGAGGTGAACCGGGCGATTTCGGCGACGATCAGCGGGATTTCGGCGGGGTTAAGGAATACGGGGTGAGGGGGTGGGGCGAGAGCCGATGTGCCGCGGGTTGTGGGATGTTGGGCGACGAGTAGCTTCCGAGTGGCCGGTGATACTCCCAGAACGCGGCGTTCCAAGGTTCTTGATGGCTGGGTCCACTTCGTTGAGGCCACTCCTGTGCGGGTGGTCTTTTTCTGTTGCAGGGGAGATTGTGCTGAGGGTGTGGGTGTATAACGACTGGGAAGAAATCCTGCCTAGATTTCAGCTTTGTATCCAGCGGGGTTGTTTGGGAGCTTCTGATGAAAACGATTTCACGACGCGATGTATTGAAGAGTAGCTTGCTGGCGCCGGCGGTGGCCGCGACGGTGGGTGCGATGGGGATGGTCGATTCGGCGGCGTATGCGGCGAGCGAGGTTTCGGGGCCAGTGGCAGCGCCAGAGTCTGTGGCTTCAGCTACGCCGGGAGCGGGGCGGGAACGGCTGCTGCTGGATTTTGGGTGGAGATTTCATTTTGGACACGCGGACGATCCGACGAAGGATTTCGGTTATGGGAGCACCTCGGCGGGGAATTTTCAAAAGACAGGGAATTTTATGCCGGCGGCCATGAGTTCGTTCTCGGACGATGACTGGCGGCGGCTGGATCTGCCCCATGACTGGACGGTCGAGTTGCCGTTCAAGAACGATTCTGACTTGCAGAGCAAGGGCTTTTATCCGCTGGGAAGGAAGTATCCGGAGAGCAGCGTGGGGTGGTACCGGCGGGTGTTCGACCTGGCGAAGGAGGATGCGGGGAAGCGCATCACGATCGAATTTGACGGGGCGTATCGCGAGACGACGGTGGTGTTTAACGGGTTTTATATCGGGCAGCATTCGGGAGGGTATGACTCGTTCAGCTTTGATGTTTCCGATTTTGTGAATGTGGGGCAGCCCAATGTTCTGCTGGTGAGGGTGGATGCGACGGGAAGCGATGGTTGGTTCTACGAGGGCGCGGGGCTGTACCGGCACGTGTGGCTGGTGAAGACCAACCCGGTGCATGTGAAGCGGTGGGGGACGCTGGTGACGGCGGAAGTTGGTTCGGGGCAGGCGAAGTTGAAGGTGCTGAGCGAGGTGGAGAATCATGGCCGGACGGCGGGAAGGGTAAGGGTGATCTCGACCATCGTTAATCCCGGCGGGAAGCCGGTGGCGAAGGATGTTTCGGCGGCGGCGATGGTGGGGGTGGATGACGCGCAGGATTTCCGGCAGGAGATTGCGCTTTCGAAGCCGGAGCTGTGGTCGCTGCAAGAGCGGAACCTGTACAAGCTGCTGACCGACGTGCAGGTCGATGGAAAGACGGTGGATCGGTATGAGACGCGGTTCGGGATTCGGGATGTGAAGTTTGACGCGCAGAGGGGGTTTCTGCTTAATGGCGCAGTGGTCAAACTGAAGGGAACCTGCAACCACCAGGATCACGCCGGGGTGGGAGTGGCGCTGCCGGATGCGGTGCAGTACTACCGGGTGAGGAAGTTGCAGGAGATGGGGTGCAATTCGCTGCGGACTTCGCATAATCCGCCGACGCCGGAGCTGCTGGATGCCTGCGATGAGCTGGGCATGCTTGTGATGGACGAGACGCGGATGTTTTCGTCGAATCCGGATGGGTTGAGGCAGTTTGAGAGCCTGGTGCGCAGGGATCGCAATCATCCCAGCGTGTTTCTGTGGTCGTTGGGCAACGAGGAGGGAACGGCGACGACGGCCAAGGGCGCGAACATCGTGGTTGCGATGAAAGAGGTAGCGGCGCGGCATGATGGTTCGCGGCTGACGACGCTGGACGGGATGATCAACGGCGAAGCGGCGGGAAGCGGGACGGGTGGATTGGCGGTCTGCGATGTGATCGGGTATCACTACTCCGATCCGCAGGCGGAGGCCTTTCATAAGGCGCATCCGGAGAAGCTGGTGCTGGGAACGGAGACGGTGAGCGCGGTATGTACGCGGGGAATTTATATCACCGACAAGTCGAAGGGGTTTGTCAGTTCGTATGACCCGTATACGACGTCGGGGCGGGCCTCGGCGGAGGGTTGGTGGAAGTTCTGCAACCAGCAGCCGTGGCTGGGCGGCGGGTATGTGTGGACGGGATTTGATTATCGCGGTGAGCCTTCGCCGAATGGGTGGCCTAATACCGGGTCGCAGTACGGGATTCTCGACCTATGCGGCTTTCCCAAGGACTCATTCTTCTACTACCAGTCGTGGTGGACGGAAAAGCCGGTGCTGCATCTGTTTCCGCACTGGAACTGGAGTGGGTACGAGGGCAAGAAGATTGCGGTTTGGGTGTATTCGAACCTGGACCAGGTCGAGCTGTTTCAAGACGGAAAGAGCCTGGGCGCGAAGGACGTCAAGAAGGATGCGCACGTGGCTTGGGACGTCGAGTATGCACCGGGATCGATTGAGGCGCGAGGATTCAAGGCGGGTAAACAGGTGATGACGGCGCGGCGGGACACGACGGGGGCGGCGACGAAGCTGGTGCTGCGCACGGATCGCGATTTGCTGAATGCCGATGGCGAGGATGTCGCGATGTTTGCGGTTGAGGTACAGGATGCGCAGGGGCGAACAGTGCCTGTGACGGACAACCTGGTGACGTTCAAGGTGAGCGGGCCGGGGAAACTGATCGGGGTGGGGAACGGCGATCCTACGGACCAGATGCCGGATAAGGGGGAGTCGCGGAAGGCTTTTTCGGGGTACTGCATGGCGTTGGTGCAGAGCGACAAAAAGGCCGGGGCGATTCGCGTCGAGGCTACGGCGCCGGGATTGACGGCTGCTTCGGCGGAGTTGTCGAGCAGGGAGATCAAGTTGCGGCCGCAGGTGGCGGTCTGGGAACGGCCGAATCCAAAGGGTGCGGGGGTGACGGGGTTGTGGGTGGCGACTTCCGATGCTGCCGGGATGGCGGCTGGATTTCTGGGATCGCCGCGGCTATTCACGCTGCGCCAGGAGGGTGGGAAGCTGACCGGTACGGTGGAGGGGTCGGGGGGATGGTTCGGAGGCGACGATGCGCCGGTTCCTATTACGGACGGCGCGGTTGAGGGAGAGAAGGTGTCGTTCAAATCCGGGATCAATGAGTATCAAGGGAGGATCAAAGGTGGGGAGATCGAACTGGAGCGGACGGTGCATATTCCGTTCAGCATGCCCACGCCGAAAAAGCCCGATCCGAATGCGCCGGCGATTGGACCGGCTCCGGATGGGTCTGATCCTTCGATAGACTTTGGGGATTTCGGGGGTGCGGGGAGCATGACTGTCCGGCTGCGACGGGCGGAGGGTTAGCGGGAGCTCTGAGAGCGGCAATGCTGTCTCGCGCGGAGGGTAACCGTCGGTCCTTCGACTTCGCTGCGCTTCGCTCAGAATGACGGAGTTGTGTAGGGGTGGCGGGCGCTTAGTGGGAGTGGCCGGCGTGGCTGTGGCCGTGGTGGTCGTGGCCGGACTCGGCGGCCATTTCGCTGATAGGGACGACGCAGCCGTCGAGGACTTCGCAATTGGCGTGTTCGAACTGGATAGTGGTGTGGTGGATGTGGAAGTTCTGCCGGGCGAGGGCGTTGATCTTGAGCAGGATGCAGTTGCTCTCGGAAGGCGGAATGTCGTCGATGGTGACGTGGCAGGCGAGGGCGTGGGACTGGGATCCGAGGCTCCAGACGTGAAGGTCGTGGACGTTCTGGACGCCCTCGACAGCTTCGAGGCCGGAGCGGATCTGCGACAGTGAGAGGCCGCGCGGGGTGCCTTCGAGGAGGATGTTGAGGGTTTCGCGGACGATGTCGGCACTGCTCCAGAGGATGAGGGCGGCGATGATGATTGAGAGGACGGGATCGATCCAGTTCTGGCCGGTGAAAAGGATACCGGCGCCTCCGGCGATGACGGCGGCGGTGGAAAGGGTGTCGCCGGCCATGTGGATGAAGGCGGAGCGGAGGTTGACGTCCTTGGCGACTCCCCAGAGGAGGGCGGCGATGGCTCCGTTCATGAGCACGCCGGCGAGGGCGACCCACATCATCAGCCTGGGCTGGACCTGGACGGGAGAGCTAAGCCGGTGGATAGCCTCGACGGCGATCCAGATGGAGATGAGAACCAGGGTGGAAGCGTTGAGGAAGGCGGCCATGACGCCGGCGCGCTGGTAACCGAAGGTTTTCTGATGCGTGGGCGGGCGCGTCTGGAAATAGACCGCGACAAAGGAGAGCGCCAGGGCAAGGAAATCAGAGACATTGTGGCCGGCTTCGGAAAGCAGGGCGAGAGAATGGGCGCGCAGGCCGGCGAAGAGGGTGAGGGCGACGTACGCCAGAGTAGCGACCATGGAGATCCACAGGACGGTGGTTGTCCTGGAGCCTTTGCCCGTGGGTGCGGCGTGGACGTGCATGGATTGAGTGTAGCTGGGTTGTTCTAGGCGGGCAAAGAAGGGCGCATCAGTCGATCAACTCGCCAGGGTGGTAGTCGACCAGATCGCGGGGGTGGATGGGGTCGAGTGCGTGGTCGGCGTCGTCGAAGTAGGGGTAGACGGGAGGGAGTCCTTCGCGGAGACCGCTCCAGCGTTCGGCGACGACGAGGCTGTTTTCAGGGCTGCCGGGCTGGTAGCGGATGGAGCAGGGCATGCCGAGCTTGATGGATTCCGGATCGAGGATTTCGTTGAGAGGCGTGATGTCCTGTGAGCACTCGTAGGTGACGCCGGAGATTTCGTAGCCGTAGAGCAGCATGTTGCGGGTGGTGCCGTCTTCGCCTGTGACTTGAAAGCCGTCGAGGAGGGTTCCGTCGACGATGCGGCCGAAGTTCATGAGGTTTTCGCGTCGTTCCCGTTCGAGTTCGTCTGAGGTGGGCTGCCGGCGGTTGAAATACCAGACGGTTGATCCGGCAGCGACGACCACAAACGCTGCGAGACCTGCCATCTGCCATTCGCGACCGGTGATATGGATCATGGTGGAGAGCGCCTCTTGCGAGGAAGCGCTTGTCCAGAGGATACCGCAGAGTCAGGCGGGAGGTGTTGGCGCGTGGGATGCCGGCTCAGGAATCGGGAATTCTAGTTGAACCAGGCGGCATTCCTGGATGCGAAGTGGGCTTTGTCCGGTGGAAGTTCATCGTTTGAGAAGATGGCGCCGGAAGGGCAAACGGAAACGCAGTTGCCGCAATCGATGCATTCGTCGGGATTGATGTAGACCTGGGAGGCGGTTGCGGCGGCAGCCTCATCGGCGGTGGGATGGATGGCGAAGGTGGCGCACTCAGAGGCGCATATGAAGTCCTTGGTGCAGGCATCGGTGACGACGAAGGCCATGGGATTCTCCTGGGACTGACGTTATCCCGCAGGAGAAATCGGGACGGTGACCGGGGTCACGACTTCGAGATGGCTTCCCGGGATGTGGAACGTTACGGCGATCAGGTGGGGAAGCGCTGGGGAGTTGATGCTGGAGGAGGCAATGGGTGGATCGATGCAATGATGGCGTTGATCTCGGATTGGGAAAGGGCGGATGACAAGGGAGGCTTGACGTTGATCTTGATTGAGTAATGCCGGTCGGCCGCATCGAACAGTTCGAGACGGACACTCTTCTCAGTGAGCGGGTTGCCAAACTGAAAGCCGCGCAGATCTCCAGCCTTCAGCTCATACACGGCAGTTGCGTCGCTCAATGCCATTGATTTGAGGGGAAGAAGGATGGTGGCCTGCACCAACTGATTCTTGGGGGCCCATGGAACAAAGCGCTGAGGCTCAGAACGCAGTTCGGCCGACAAGAGGGCGTAGTTGGTATCGAAGGGAGCGGAACCAAAAGCCTGAATCATGTCCTGGGGAGATTTGGCGATCTGGTCGCGCATCACCTTGGCCGAGTCGAGTTGTGTGGCCGGATTGAAGACGATGAGGACTGCACCGTTTCTAAAACTGAGCAGTGTGACAGCGTTACCGCCTTTCCGGATGGGCTCTTCGTTCCAGGGAAGCTGGAAGGAAAACCCGTACAGCTCGATACGCTTTCCGGGAAGCCCGGCAATCGACTGATCCGGAAGGGGGCGGGGTGAAAGTCCGATGTTGGTGCTTTTCACGAACAACTGTCGAACCATGTACCAATGGGTGATTCTTCCCGCGGCGATATAGGCAGGCCAGATGAAGGCGATCATCGCACACGTCGAGAAGAGCTTGACTTGCCACTGCGTCCGTTTCATTCAGCCCCTTTCGAAAGCGGTGTAACTGATACTACTCCGCAGGATTGTGTCTTGAATGGGGTTAAGACGGAAGGATACAGCGGCTGGGCTATACTAGGAGTTGCGCTTCTTTTGGCCCGATCGGGCTGAGGAAGGGCAAGAAGGAATGTTTCTTGGCTGCAAAAACCTCACACATCGATGCCCCTCTGCTGAAAACTAAACAAAGCCAAATCAGCCGCCGCGGTCCTGCGCAAGAGTCTGCCGGGAGTGAGCCAGCGCGTGGGCGAATCCGGTCGACGACTGTGATCTGCGTGCGGCGCAATGGCGTCGTCGTCATGGCCGCCGATGGGCAAGTGACGCTGGGCGATCATGTGCTGAAGCATTCGGCGAAGAAGATCCGGCGGCTGTACAACGACAAGATCCTGGCGGGCTTTGCGGGTTCGACGGCGGACGCATTTTCGCTGTTTGCGCGCTTTGAAGTGAAACTGGAGCAGTATGCCGGCAACCTGGGACGAGCTGCGGTGGAGCTGGCCCGCGACTGGCGCACCGACAAGATGCTGCGCAATCTGGAAGCACTGTTAATTGTTGCCGATATTGGACAGACGTTTTTGATTTCAGGGTCGGGCGATGTGATCGATCCGGACGAGGCGATTGCGGCGATTGGATCGGGGGGCAGCTACGCGACGGCCGCGGCGCGGGCGCTGCTGGACAATACCGAACTGGGCGCGCGGGATGTTGCGGTGAAGTCCATGAAGATTGCCGGCGAAATCTGCATTTATACGAATGACCGCATCACGGTAGAAGAACTGCAGCCGGAAGCGAAGAAGGAGTTGCAGGCTTAGGCTGTTTGATTGCCGGTCTGATTGAAATTTATGGCCATTTATCTCCCTGGAACCGCTGAAGATCAAGATCTTGCGCTGGAGGAATTGACTCCGCGCGAAATTGTTGCCGAACTGGATAAGCACGTGGTGGGGCAGAAGGCTGCCAAGCGCGCGGTAGCCGTAGCGCTGCGTAATCGCACGCGCCGGCAGAAGCTGCCGCCGGATATTGCCGACGACATCATGCCAAAGAACATCATCATGATCGGGCCGACGGGCGTGGGCAAGACGGAGATCGCGCGACGACTAGCAAAGCTCACGGACTCGCCATTTCTTAAGGTTGAAGCGTCTAAGTTCACCGAGGTAGGGTACGTCGGGCGCGATGTGGAGTCGATGATTCGCGACCTGGTCGAGATTGCCATCGACATGGTTCGAGAAGAGCGGCTTGAGGAAGTCGAAGACAAGGCGGAGATGAACGCCGAGGAGACGCTGCTGGATCTGTTGCTGCCTCCTCCGCCGGAGGCGCAGCAGCCGGCGCAGGAAGGGCAGTTGACGCTGCCTGGGACGGACAGCTACCAGCGTACGCGCGAGAAGCTGCGGCAGCAGTTCCGCGAAGGCAAGCTGGATGACCGGACGGTCGAGATCGACGCGCGGGAACGAAATTCGCCGCAATTGGGCATCATCTCCAGTCAGAACATGGAAGACATGGACATGAGCCTCAAGGACCTGCTGCCGAACATATTTGGCGGTCAGACCAAGAAGCGCAAGATGAAGGTCAATGAAGCGTTTGAGTTCCTGGTCACGGAAGAAGAAGGCCGGTTGATCGACATGGACCAGGTGCAGCGCGCGGCGGTTGAGCGCGTAGAGACCAGCGGTATTGTCTTCCTGGACGAAATTGACAAGATTGCCGGGCGCGAGGGCGGGCACGGGCCGGATGTTTCGCGCGAAGGCGTGCAGCGGGACATTTTGCCGATCGTCGAAGGCACCACGGTGAATACGCGCTATGGGATGGTGAAGACGGACTACATTCTCTTCATCGCGGCGGGCGCGTTTCATGTTTCGAAGCCTTCTGATTTGATTCCCGAATTGCAGGGGCGTTTTCCGATTCGGGTGGAATTGCAGTCGCTTACCGTGGATGACTTTCTGCGCATTCTGACGGAGCCGAAAGCTTCGCTGACCAAGCAGTGCATTGCTCTGCTGGAGACGGAAGGCGTGCGTCTGGAGTTTACGCCGGAGTCGCTGAGGGAGATGGCGGCCTTTGCGTTCAAGGTGAATGAAACGACCGAGAACATTGGCGCGCGTCGTTTGCATACGATCATGGAGCGGGTGCTGGA
>CAILBQ010000684.1 GCA_903832475.1 uncultured Acidobacteriota bacterium
GAGCGGGCCGCAAGCTACAAAAAGGGCGGAAGCGTCATATTGCCACGGGCGCACCTCGGCGAGACAGGCCAGGAAAATATAAAGCGCTGTCGAGAAAAGAGTAAGGGCGGCCATGCGGCGGGAGCTGACGACTGTTTGCTGAGGAACGGTCGCCCACATAAAGAAAATGGCTGCTTCCACTAGCGACGTCACACCAACGATTTCCCCTAGCAAGCCGGGAAGCCCTGGCAAAGTCATGACACAGAAACCGACAAAATGGATGGCGATGAACACCCAACCGACGAGCCAAAGGCGGTGGGTCGCGGTGTGGCTGCGCTTCAAGATGGAGAAGAAAGCAAACGCGAGGGCGGCGATCGCCAGGATGTCCGGCATTTTCGACCAATCCATCGCTCTCCTCCTCTCTGAAGAGATTTCCTAGCAGTGCACTTCTTCAAGCATCCCTGATTTTGGCAGAATTGCTCATCCCCGTATGGTGTTATCCGGGAGACCTTTGTTGGTACGCAGGTACCCCATCGAGAGGGTACTGATTTCTGTTGCGTAGCGCAGATGGGTTACTAAGGAGATTCTAACGCAGGTAGTTTCCGAGAGGACGCTTTCCACTTGAGGAAAGGCTCATTGAGGAAAGTGCTTGTGGGACGGCCGGCGGAGGCTCTCGGTCGCTGCGGTCCGATCCCAGAGCTTACTTCACTGCAACGATTTCTTCGCGTGACGCGAAGACGTTGCCCATGCGCCGAATTTGCGCTCCGACGCCGCGCAGTTTTTCTTCGATGCGCTCATAACCACGATCCATGTGGTAGACGCGATCAAGGATAGACTCGCCATCCGCTACAAGTGCTGCCAGGACGAGGGAAGCAGAAGCGCGCAGATCGGAACACATGACGGCTGCGGCGGAAAGCGAGGTTCTTCCGCGGACTGTCGCAGTACGACCGTCGACAGCGATGTTTGCGCCCATGCGCACGAGTTCCTGGACATGCATAAAGCGGTTCTCAAAAATGTTCTCGCGCACTTGAGAAACGCCTTCCGATTGCGTAGCGAGAGCCATGTATTGCGCCTGCATATCGGTCGGGAAGCCGGGATACTCCTGGGTGGAGATGTCAGTTGCGCGCAGATCTCCATCGGCTCGAACACGGACGGTTTCGGCATTGAGAATGTCGATGCGGGCGCCGGCCTCCTGAAGTTTTGAGAGGATAGCACCCAAGTGGGCCGGATTGCAGTTCGAGACAATCAGGTCTCCACCGGTGATGGCGCCTGCGACCAGAAACGTACCCGCTTCGATACGGTCGGGATTGATGCGGTGTCGAACGCCGTGAAGCCGCGAAACACCCTGAACGCGTATGGTTGGGGTTCCGGCTCCTTCGATTTTGGCACCCATGCCGGTGAGCATGGTGGCGAGGTCGGTGACTTCGGGCTCTCTCGCGCAGTTTTCGAAGATTGTCTCGCCGTCGGCCAGAACGGCGGCCATGAGGAGGTCTTCGGTGCCGGTCACAGTGATTTTGTCGAAGACGATGTGTGCGCCATGGAGGCGCTCGGCACGGGCTTCGAGATAACCGTGCTCCTGAGTGATGAGGGCTCCCATCTTCTCCAGGCCTTTTAAGTGGAGATCAATAGGGCGGCCGCCGATTGCGCAGCCGCCGGGCATCGCAACGCGGGCCATTCCGCAGCGGGCAATCAGCGGGCCGAGGACCAGCGAACTGGCTCGCATGGTTTTTACGATTTCATACTTGGCGACGGGGTCGGAGAGAGTGCGGCAACTGATGGTAGTTCGATGCTGGGCACGTCCATAGCCGAGTTCGACCTCGGCGCCCATGGAAGCAAGCAACTTGCGCTCGGTCTCAATGTCTTGAACCTGGGGGACGTTTTCGAGTGTGACGTCGTCCTCGGTGAGGATGGCGGCTGCCATGCAGGGAAGGGCCGAGTTTTTGGCTCCTGAAACGCGAATAGTGCCGACCAGCGGATTGCCGCCGCGAACTACAAACTTATCCATTACCGGCGATTACTCCTGAATTTCCAGTGTAAATCGAGGTCTTGGACTTGTGCGGCTTGGGCACTCTTTTCGAAACATTCCCGATATACAGGCCGACGCGGCACGATGACGTCGCGCTTGAGGATGACGTCCAATGGCCGCAACTGAACCGTCGATCAGAGTTCGAGCACAGTATCTTCGATGGCCAAGCGCACATTGCCATCGGATTTAGCGAGCCGTCGCACGGCCTCTGGCTTGTCCACCTTTGCCTTAAGCATGACCAGAGCCACTGGTACGCTGCGGCCGGCGCTCTTGATGGTGTTTACGGCGGTTTCCCGGTCAATATTGCAGGCGCGCATGAGGATGCGAATACCCCGCTCGACCAGCTTGGAATTCTGCATGTGCACGTTGACCATCAGGTTTTCGTAGACATAGCCCAACCGAGTCATGGTGCCGGTGGTGATCATATTCAGGACCATTTTCTGGGCCGTGCCGGCTTTCATGCGGGTTGAGCCGGAAATTACTTCAGGGCCTACGTCAGCAACGATTGCAATATCCGCAGCCGAGGCGAGCGGGGTGTCGTAATTGCAGGTCACAGCTGCGGTTTTGGCTCCGCGCGCTCGGGCGTAGGCGACCGCGGCGACGACGTAGGGAGTTCTCCCGGATGCGGAGAGACCAATCACCACATCTTTGCGAGTGGGGCGGCGGCGCGCAATGTCCCGCTGGCCGAGTTCCTCGGAATCTTCATTGACCTCGACGGCCGAAGCTAAAGCCTTGGGCCCACCGGCCATGATGTATTGAACCTGTCCGGGCACAGTCGAATAGGTGGGGGGACATTCGGAGGAATCGAGGGCGGCGATGCGACCGCTGGACCCGGCTCCGACATAGATCAGCCTGCCGCCATCTCGAAGGCTGCGAGCTACCTGGTCGATCACCTGGGCGATCTCCGGGAGAGCCTTTTTGACGGCCGCAGCGACTTTCGAGTCCTCATGATTGATGATCCGCGCAATTTCCAGGGCCGACTTGGTATCGAGCCCTTGCGAAGCCTCATTTTGACTCTCGGTTGTGAGCTGTTGGAGCAGCGCCGCCGAATCTCGCTTCGGTTTCTCTGTCGTACCCGTGGGTTCTTGCGTCGTGCTCATCAGCATTTGGTCTACATCCCTGATCTTTGATTGTAGCTGTTCCTGGAGCGGGCGCAATGAGCCATTTGTGACGCTTTCGAGGAATGGAAGTTTTCTAATTACTCCCTGCTCGAAAATGTCTAAATCTACCCGGTACTGTCATTTACATGCTCTGCGAAGGGCGTCGTGCAGAATGGGACGAACCTCCCGAATGGCTTGCGACTCACGGTTTGGCCAAGTCCGATTCGAGAGCAGGACGACGCTCAAACCGGCCTCGCGATCAATCCACAGTGAACATCCGGAATAACCCAGATGACCGAGCGACCTTCCCGAAAAATAGGTTCCGGAGGAGGAGTTGTCAGATGGCGTATCCCAGCCGAGCGCGCGTGAACTGCCTGCAGGCAATTGGCGTTGCCCGAACAGTTCGACGGTCTCGGGCTGGAAAAGTGAGAAGTCTCCTGGCTTGAGGATGGTGCGGGAGAATCGAAGGAGATCCGGTACGTTCGAAAACAGGCCAGCGTGCCCTGCCACCCCTCGCATCAGGTGGGCGTGCTCGTCCTGGACTTCACCCTGGATACGACGTTGTCGGAAGAGTTCGTCGATTTCGGTTGGTGGAATTTGAGAGCGAATCCACATCGGAGGACAAAAGCCGGTGGACTCCATTCCCAGAGGAATGCAAATCTCGCGGTGAACAAACGTTGCAAGGTCCTCCCGGATCACTGTCTCGAGTGCCTTTCCAAGGAGAATAAATCCAGGGTCGGAATAGGTGGCACGACTCCCGGGCTCGGCTTCCAGAGGCAGGGAGAGGCATCCGCGCAGAATGTCAGCAGGCGTGGTTGCGGTATGGAAGAGCGGGACGTAGCCCGGAAGACCTGAGGAGTGTGCCAACAAGTGCCGGATTGTGACTCTCCATGCATGCTCTCCAGGGTTTCGGCCGACCACAAAACCGGGCAGGAATTCGCCGAGGGGCTGGTCAAGATCGAGAAGGTCCCTTTGGTAGAGCAGCATGGCAGTTGCAGTGGTGGCGACAACCTTGGTCAAACTCGCTATGTCATAGAGAGTTTCGGGAGTGACGGCCGGGGAGTCGGGTTCATACGTCAGAGCTCCGATTGCGTCCACGATCCGTTCCTGACCGGGCCGGTCAAGTCCGTAGGCGCAACCCGGAAATCCTCGGTCCAGGATGGCCTTCTGCAAAATACTTTCAACTTCTGCTATGCGTGGCCGCAAAAAGCCCCCTTGGTGCTTCCCATGCCTTTAGGAATTCTCTTGATTCGCATCGTACCCCCAATCGTCCCGCTTCCATACGGGGGGCCGCAGAATTAATTTGTGACACCAGGATCTCGGAGCTATCCTGAGGTTCGATCTAGACGTCTATGAAAGCAGTAGACCCTAAGGCGCGGCAGATTTTGGAGGCAAGTGTGGGCAGAATGCAGAAGGTCTGGATCGCAACAGCAGCCACAGCCCTCTCTGTCAGCGGATGGAGTCAGACGGTTGCGCCCCCGCTACCCGACAGTGACCAGGCTGTGCAGGCTTCACAGACCGGCGCCACGGCGAACGAGCGACCCGCAAACGAACAAGGGGCAGCCGGGAGCGCGGTCCAGGGGGAAGGCCCGGCCAGTCCAGCAAAAAAGATCTACACGGTTCCGGCAGGGACGAAGGTGCTTCTGCAGCTTCGCAGCGCCGTGAACACCAAGAGCGCCAAACCTGGAGACGGAGTTTACCTGGCATCTACATTTCCGGTAGTGGTGGGAACGCGGGTTCTCATTCCGGCGGGTGTTTACGTACAGGGAATAGTGGACAGTGTGGTGCGTCCCGGCCGCGTGAAGGGCCGTGCCCAGCTCAATTTGCACTTTACCTCAATGATTTTTCCCAACGGGAGTGTTGTGGAGGTTCCCGGGATTATCAACAGTCTTCCCGGTGCGCACGACCGGAGCGTCGATGCTGAGGGAAAAGTCGAACAGAATAGCAGCAAGGGCCACGATGTTGCAGAAGCTGCCAAGATTGGGCTGGAGGGAGCCGGGGTCGGCACGATTGGAGGAGCCGCGGCGGGGCATCCTCTCGAGGGGTTGGCGATCGGTGGACTAGGGGGCGCGGCAGTCGGCGCAGCCGTTGCGCTATTCACGCGCGGTAACGACATCAATATCGAGAACGGAACCCCGGTGGAAATGGTATTGCAGCGCCCTCTCATTCTCGAGGAAACAAACTTGTCCACAGCGCCGGGCGATGGCTATGCGGCGGGTTCCGCGTTTTATCCAGCACAGTCTGGTCAGCCCCGGCGGCTGGACAAACCTGGCGTACCAAGAGCTCAGGTAATTTGTCCTCCTGGCGGCCTGGGATGCCAGTGAAAAGTCGAGAGCGAGTAAAATAGACGAAGCATGGATGTAACGACGCCTAAGATGGAAGACGAGCCTGCGCTTCAGCAGGAGGGGAGTTTCCCTGTGCTGACGCCCGCTCATGCAGAGCCGGTGCGGCGTGTTTCAACCGTGAAGCTCTGGATGCGAGACATTTTCTTCTCCGCACTGGCGTCCATCCTGTTCATTACCTTCCTCTATCAACCGGTACGTGTGGAGGGAATCAGCATGCTTCCCCGGCTGGAGGATCAGGACCGTCTCTTCATCAACAAGTTTGTCTACCACTTTTCCTCCATTGAACGCGGCGATGTCGTGGTGTTCCATTATCCGCGCAATCCGCAAGTAAGCTACATCAAGCGAATCGTCGCTTTGCCTGGCGACCGGTTACGCATCGATCGCGGACAGGTATATGTGAACGATCGCCCGATCAGCGAGCCCTACGTTCCTGCGGAGTATCGCGATACCAAGTCGTATGACGAGATGGTGGTTCCGGCGAACCAGTTTTATGTATTAGGCGATCACAGGTCGATTGCCCAGGACAGCCGCGATTTTGGGCCTGTGTCACGAAATCTTATCTATGGAAAAGCCGCGTTTGTGTACTGGCCATCGCAGGACGTGGGAGTCGTTCACTAGTGTTGCGGAGACGCCTCTGCTCCCTGCATCCGCATCGTAGTTGCGATGCCTGCGCGGCAGGGAACTGACTTCAAGTAAGGGACCGCAACGCGGTTCTTGCTGCCGGCAAAACCTGTTAGAATCGATTGATTAAGAACATATATATTTTTATCTTTTTTAAAATCAATACTTTACAGATTATAAAGAGCTTAGTGGAAGACTCACATGCTCACAATGCACAGGATGCACAGTTTGGTTCTGCAAATGTTCTGCAAAAAATTGGGCCAGGGAGTACACACAGGAGAGCCAACAAACTGGCCGATATATGAGGCCCTTGTGTGCTGTCCGCAAAAGGCTTTGAGAGGCTTCGTCGAATAGCTGGGCTAACACGGTGGGCAATGCGGTGTAGAATACCGGTCTAAGCCCTTCCATTTCGAGTATTGCTGGGTTTCATACCTAATGCCTCGGGGACGGGACGCCACTGAAGGAGTCGTTATGGACCGGCAAAAACCATGGCTCTACGCAACACTTACGGACGCCCAGGAGAAGCACGTTCGGCATTTAATCGTCATCTTCGTGGATGGGTCCCGCGAAACATGGCTTTTCCAGATAGATGACGGAGTCGAGACGCTCATCCTCACTGGCACGGAGTTTGAGACATGAGAGAAGGCCGATTCATTGCTAATGGCTTGGTCCACTCAAGGTGGCTTGCGCAAACCTCGCCGGGGGTATGCCCTTGAGCCACTTGAGCCACTTGAGC
>CAILBQ010000685.1 GCA_903832475.1 uncultured Acidobacteriota bacterium
CTGCTACCAGGTTGAACGACACAGAATTCATCAGGCTCTCCCGCATCCTGGACCGCGATCCTCGCGATCAGCCAGGCATGATAACCACCAAGGAGGCTAACACGCGCCGCCTTGCGGAGACCTGCTCGCTTAAGACAATTCGGCCACTCGTTGCCATCAACACTATCTGGTCAGCCGCGTTGACAGCGATGCAGGTGCAGCGTACCGTTCGTCCGGTACCAACGCAACTCACCTAGGAGGCATCAAGCAAGATGAGCAGCATATCGAGAAGGAAGTTTGTCGGAGCAGGTCTAGGCACCTCCGTCGCAGCAGCAGTCGCGCCTATGGCATTCACGCAACGCGCTCTCGCCCAGTCATCCATTCGCCTCAGCGCCCAGGCAGAAGACCCCCAACGCTACTTTGGTGCCATCCGGAAAGCCTTCACCTTCCAGAACACCATGATGGACGCCTACGCGACCGGCAACACCATACGGCTGATGCAGAGCTACTCCGACCAGGCTCTGGGCGCTACCGCCTTCACCTACGACAACGCCGTTTCCATCCATGCGTATCTTCTGGAGGGGAGCTCGGACAGTCTGCGACGCGCGCAGGTACTCGGCAATGGTCTCATGCATGCGCAAGCCACCAACTTCCCCTTTAACGACGGCCGCTTTGCCCAGGGATATTTTGTCAACGTGCCGGACAGCACCGGAGCCTATATCACGCCCGCCGCGTTTCCCTTCTACTTCTACACCAGCGCTGTTGGCGATCAGGCATGGGCGGGAATGGCCTTGGCCCAGCTCTACCGCGCTACCGGCAACAAGAGCTATCTGACAGCAGCGCTGGAGGTAGCCAACTGGATCGTCACCAACACCTTCAACTCGCTCGGACCCGGCGGCTACTCCTTCGGCACCTACATCAACCAATACAACCAGTCCGTGCCGTCGCCAAACGGCAAGTCGACCGAACACAACATCGACACCTTCGCCTTCTTCACCATGCTGGCCAGGCTGACGCATAACGGCAACGCGACCAATGGCTGGACGTGGAAAGACCTCGCCCAGCATGCGCTGCTATTCGTTCTGGCCATGTACGACGCAACCGGCGGCTACTTCTTCACCGGCACGCTGGGCGACCAGGTGTCCATCAACTACTATCCCGTGCCTGAAGACGTGCAGACCTGGTCCTACATGGCCACATTGAACAACCACTACAAGCAAACCATCGACTGGGCGCTCAAAAACCTGCAGACCACGGACACGGCCTCCTCGCCGCACACCAGCTTGACTGGCAGCGAAACCTACACCGGTATGGTCTTCGATTCAGCCAGCCTCAACACCACGGCCTTCGATCCCAACGCAGTCTGGATCGAAGGCACATCCCACACCATTGCCGCGCTGACGGCAAGGGTGATCTCTGGCGGCGGCAGCTTCTCCTCGGATATCGCGGATCTCAAGACGGCATTGAAGTTCATCGAGAACTGCCAGAACGCGCAGGCGCAGCTCGGCGGGGGACAGACCGTCGCAGGCAAGCCAATTCCGGTCGGCGAAGGAATGGTGGCATCGACAAGCGTGATGGACACTGGCTTCGGCTACACCTACGGACCGTCTCTGCACATTGGCGCAACCGGCTGGTACCTGATCGCTGCACTGGGAGGCAATCCCTTCCAGTTGGGTTACGGCTTGCTGCGAGGGCGGCTCTAGGGCGATTCGAACCAAGCCCGGCGCGCGCTGGATTCATCCGGCGCGTCGGGCATCGGCTTCTACGGCGTGACGTTGACCGTGAGATAGGTGTAGTGACTGACGGTGACCGTATTCACGTCGGCGGCCGCGGTGATCTTCAGCGTGTGCTGGCCGAGCGGTGTGCCTACGTTGTTGGTCAGTCCGGTGGTGCTGGTGCAGCCCACGCCCGACAAGCCGGCGATCAGCAGAAGCAGCATCAGTAGCTTGCCATGCACCCTGCGCAGCATCCGCGCGCGGCGGCCGATGGGCGAAAGCAGCAGCCCCGCCAGCGCCAGCGATACAGCTCCTCCGCCAGCCGGCCACAATGGCGGACCATGACGATTGCCGGGCCTCAAAGCAGGATTCGGCGCATCCGGGCGCAGACCTGCTGTGAGGCCTGCCACCGTAACAATCGTCAAGGTTGCGTTGCCCGTTCCCTGGATGATGCTCGGCGTCAGATAGCACTGGATGGCGCCTGTCTGCGGCGGGTTCTGCTCTTCGCAGACCACTTGAATCGGCCCCGTCAAACCTCCCAGCGACGCGATCGCACAAGACACATCCGACGTGCTTGTCGATCCCTGCTTCATGTTCAGATTGGTGACATTGCAGCCGACCGTGAAGTCCTCAACTTGCAGGTTGAGCGAATTCGATGTAGCCGCTCCGTAGGTGGGATCGCCGGAATAGATGGCCGTGATCACGTAATTGCCTGCCGGAAGATGCGAGACAAATGTGGAAGCGACTCCCGAATATCCCTGCCCAACCAGCACTGGCGCCTGTGTCCCAATCAACGCGCTGCCGGCATAGAAGAGCACGTATCCGGAAGGGTGCTGCTCGGCCGTGATCGGCGGAGTATTTACCGGCGTCACGGTCGCCGTCAGGGTGATGGATTGCCCCGGAGCAAGGATGGCGCTGCTGGCGGTAAGCACGACCGTCACCGGCAGCAGGACGGGTTGCAGCACCAGCGCCGCCGACGTGCTGGGACTGTATGTCGCGTCGCCAGAATAGACAGCCGTCACTGAATGCGCCGCCGAGGCGGACAGCGTGACACCCGTCAGCACCGCCGTATTGCTGCTCACCGCGACTGTGCCGAGGAGCGTCGTGCTGTCGTAAAACGAGACTGTGCCGGTCAGTACATAGGTGGTTCCGGTGACCGGCGCGACTGGCGCAACCGTAGCCGTGAAAGTCTCCGGGGTTCCCGCGACGATGGTGCTCGGCGTCGCCGAAATCGTGGTCACGGTCGCGCTCTTGGCTACAGTGATCGTCACGGAAGGCGATGTCGAGTTGTTGTAGTTGTTGTCTCCCGAGTAAGTTCCCTGGACGGTATGAGCGCCACCCGTCGGCACGGTGACGCTGACGCTCGCCGAAGTGGTTGCGCCTGTCGTGGTGAACTTTGCCGTGCCCTGGGCCAAGCCATCGAGATTGACCGTAAGCGCGCCCGTCGGCGCGACCGCTCCAGGGTTGGTTGCCGTCACAACGCCGGTAACGGTGATGGTGCTGCCCCCCGTTGGCGAAGTAGTCGACGGAGTCACGACCAGCGACGTCGCGCTGGGCTGGATGTTGATCGTGATCGGCTGGGATTCGCCCGCGGCGTACGTGCTGTCGCCGCTGTAGACGGCCGCGATGTTGTGGCCGCCGACCGAAAACTGTCCGTCCTCGGTGTAAGTCGCCGTGCCGTCTGAGGCCAGTGTCACCGGAGTTCCCGTGTTGGCGCTGGAGGTTTCATCGTAAAACTGCACCGTCCCGGTGGGCACTGTTCCTCCTGAACCGGAGAGAACTTTGGCGGTGAGCGAGATGTTTGCGGAAGGGTTGTACGTGATGCCTCCGACCGTAGTCATCTCGACAACCGCGGGCGCAGTGCCCGTGGCTTGCGCCTTGGGCCATTCTTCAACCATGATTTGCGCCCGAACCGATCCGAGTCCGGAAGCAAGGTCATACCCCGTGGCGGCGGAGAATCCAATCAACCCCAGGCCGGAGCAATCCATGCTGCCTGGAACACAAGGCAGTTGAGCGCTTCCGGCGGTAATGTCGGTGAACGCGCGAGCATCCGGATGGATATTGGACGGCTCTTTCGCTTCGAGGCGGCTCAAGGCATACAACGCGGGAGCCAGGTTTCCCTGAGGCCCATACTTCTGGGCAAGAAGGGCGGCGACGCCAGCAAACATCGCGGCGGAAGCCGCACTGCCGCCTCCGCTCATCAAGCGGCATCCGGCGTCCAGCAATTCGCCCGAATAGCAGAAGGCCAAACCGTCGCTCCCCGCAGAGTTGGTTGCGGTAGGCAGGGCTATGTCGGGCAGAACGCGATATTGGCCAGAAGCCGAGTCGTGCGCGGGCACACCTTCCGCCGCCTGCCATCCCGGTGCCGCATAAAATCGGCTCGAACCACCCGCCGAGGCATAGGCGGGTTTGCCGTCAGCGAGGTCGCTCGCTGACGTCTGCCAGGGGGTCAACGCCGTCTCTTCGGATAAAAATGCAACCGATCCCACGGCCGTGTTCCATGGCGTCGAAGCCAATGCATTGACACCGAATCCGCTGCTGACCGGGCTGCTGTCAAGGGGCCCATGACACGCCGCCGCTCCGCTGTCCCCGGTAGCCGCGACAATCGCCATGCCCTGCGCGGCAGCCTGGCGGTAGAGGGCTGCGTAGAAGGCCTGATGCGCCGAGCTCATGCCCTGTTCGCATGCGGTGAAACCGACGGAAACAGTATGCGCCAGGGCGCCATCGACGATAGCTGCCAGCGCCAGGTCGACCCCATCGGTCGCGTTGGTGCTGGCTGCGGGGACAAGCAGGATGTCGGCTCCCGGCGCGGCAGCAGCAGCCCAGGAAGCGGCCAGAAGCGCTGCCGGCTCCTCCACCGTCCGGCCCGGATCGGCGCCCGCCGAATGCACCTGCAGCGACCCCTCCGGCAATTGGAAGCTCCTGCGAAAGGCGGCGAAATCTTCTCCCCTCACGTTGCTGCGGGAAGGGATGGCGATGGTTTCGCCTGCTCCGGTAGTTCCTGCCTCGCGAAGCGCCTTGGCGTAGAGCCAGCTCGACGCCAAGGCCGGCGAAAGCGCTTCAGATTTATCCCGGGAAGTCGCCGCGGACAATGCTTCAACCGTAGTCTTCAGCAGAACCGGCGTCGTCGAGGCGGAGAGGATTGAACTCCCATCGAGCGATACCAGTCCGCTGATGCTGGGAGCGACTGCGGCCGGAACATTGATGGCTCCGGCAAGCTCGTAGCGCGTAAAGGAGGAAGGCTGCGCCAACACAACCGGCTGCACCTTGGCGCCGAACGCATGCTGGACCTGATCCACAGTACCAGAGAACTCCACCCATCCCCGCGCAGCTGGCAAGGGGGCAACCGAGAAACCTTCGCTCCGCAAGAATGCGACGACGGTAGCCGCGTCCGCTGCTGAAATCGCATAGCGGCTGGCGAACTGCGCTGTCGTCACCCACTGATGAAAGCGCGGATCACCGGGGGTGGTTTGCGCAGAAAGCAGTGCGTCCAGATCGCTCTGCTGCTTTTTGCCCGGCTGCAAGAGCAGCAGCATGCGCTTCAATTGCGGGCTGGACGCGGCAGAAGCAGAAACCTGCGGACGAGACGTATGCGCGGTATCAATTTCTTGCGCGACGAGCGCACAAGATCCTGCCACGAAGAACCCGGCAAGCCATAGTAAGAAGCATCTTCGGGCAAAGCGGTAACTAGGTCGCATTCTTCCCTTACGGCTCAAACCGGTTCGATCTGCTCCGCAGAGGAGACGGCATGCCGTGCATACCTGTCGCCCTTTCGGCGGCGAGATCTTGACGCTCCATCCCGTAGGCGGAGCGTTCTGGCATTGGCTCGTTATCGAGACGATTGTATAGCCGCACCCACCACGGCATGTAGAGAAACTTCAGACGGCCCAAGTTCAACTGGACACATCTGGGTCCAAATGGGCGGCAACCGCCTGAAGCGTGCTTCGCTGCCTGCCGTTGGCATCGAAATTGGATAGGGCTAGCCAAGCCTCAAACGCCCGCTTCCGCGCTGGCCATTCCCAATCGAGCATGGCGTACCAGGCGGTGTCCCGATTACGGCTCTTGATGACCATGTGCTGACGGAAGACGCCTTCAAACTGGAAGCCGAAGCGCTCGGCGGCCCGGCGGGAGGGTAAGTTCCTAGCGTTGCATTTCCATTCGTAGCGGCGGTAGCCAAGCCCTTCGAAAACGTACTGTGCCATCAGAAACATGGCTTCTGTAGCGGAGGCGGTGCGCTGCAAGGCTGGGGAAAAGAGCACGTTGCCGACCTCGATCACGCCGTTTACCGGATCCATGCGCATCAGGCTGGCGTAGCCGACGGCTGGCCCGACGGATCCTGCCTGTGTATTGACACGAATCGCGTAGAAACGAGCCGCGGCACCGGTTTCCTTCGCCGCAAGCGCCTGGTCAAGTTCAGCTTCGCTGGCATAGGGGCCGTCGCCAAGCCAGTCCCAGACCTGGTCTTCGCCTGCTACGGCCGTCCATAAATCGTGAGTGTGGCTGGCTGCAGAAAGCGGTTCAAGCACCACCCATCGTCCGGCTAGCGTGATCGCTTCGGGCAGCGGCCGCGGCTGCCAGTTGTTTAAATTTTGCTCTTCGGTAGACACGTTTTCAGGGTAACAGCCGGTTGCGTTGGCTTGGAATACCGACTTGGCGCTACAGCTTTTGAATGCGCTGCACTTCGCGAACGCCGGGCAGACGCCGCAGACCGAGCACCATGCGATTCAGGTGGCGCAGGTCTTCGGCATCGACGACGAATTCCACGATGGCTTCGCCGTTCTCGCCGTCCTTGGTGTCGACCGCACGAATGTTGGTGTCGTCGTTCGAAATGATCGCCGTCATTTCCTTGAGCATACCGGTGCGATCGTCACAGAAGACAGTGATCTTCACCGGGTAGCGCTGGACGTGGCCCGCCTCTTCGGCGGCTGATTTGGCCCACTCCACGTCAATGCGGCGATCGCTCTCGTAGAGCAAATTCTGGACGTTGGGACAGCTGCGCGCATGAACGGCAACGCCCTTGCCGCGCGTAACGTAGCCGATGATCTCCTCGCCGCGGATGGGGTTACAACAACGCGCGCGGTAGACCAGCAAATCGTTCTGGCCTTCTACCTGAAGGGAGTCGGATCCGGTGAGGTGCAGCTTCTTCACCGCGTCGGACATGGCGGCTTCAGAGGCTGCGCCTTTTCCTTCGCTGTCGGATTCGGTCCCGGCCGGCGGCATGCCTGCCGCGGGGCTCACCAGTCCGGGAGCAAGCTTGTTCAGCACCTGGCGGGCGGAGTGTTTGCCGAAGCCGATGGTGGCCATCAGGTCAGTGGCCGTCGCCACGCCGTATTCCCCAGCCACGCGGGACATGTCAGTATCGTCCAGCCGGGCCATGGGGATCTTGAATTTGCGCGCCTCGCGCTCCAACAGCTTGCGGCCAACTTCGATGGCGCGCTGGCGCTGGTTTTCATTCAGCCAGTGCTTGATCTTGTTGCGGGCGCGCGGGCTCTTGACGAAGGTGAGCCAGTCGCGGCTGGGGGTATGGCCGTTCTGAGTGATGATTTCGACAATGTCGCCATTGCGCAGCTTAGTCCGCAGCGGCACCATACGGCCGTTGATCTTGGCGCCAACGCAGGTATGGCCCACCTCGGTGTGCACGGTGTAGGCAAAATCGATCGGTGTGCCTTCCGCAGGGACGATGACTACCTTCCCCTTGGGCGTGAACGTGTAGACCTCGTCCGGGTAGAGGTCCATCTTGAGGCTGGAGAGGAACTCGTTAGGGTCGGTCATCTCCCGCTGCCAGTCGACCAGCTGGCGCACCCAGGCCAGGCGCTGCTCGTCTTTGGCGGAGATGACGGACTCGCCGGCCTTGTACTTCCAGTGCGCGGCGATGCCCTCTTCGGCGATGCGGTGCATCTCTTCCGTGCGGATCTGCACCTCGAACTGATGCCCGCCGTCGCCCATGACTGTGGTGTGCAGGGATTGATAGAGGTTGGCGCGGGGAATGGCGATGAAGTCCTTGACGCGGCCGGGAACAGGGCGCCACAGCATGTGAATCAGCCCGAGGACGCCGTAACAATCCGCTTTGTCCTGGGTGATGATTCGGATGGCAAGCAGATCAAAAACCTGATCAACCTGGAGCTGGGATTTCTGCAGCTTCTGCCAGATGGAGTAGAGGCGCTTGATGCGCCATTCCACGCGCGCATGAATATCGTGTTCGCGCAATTGCTCTACGATCGCATCTTCGACGGCGGTCAAAAACTGCTCGCCTTCCATGCGGCGGGCTTCGACGGCTTCTTCGACTTTCTGATAATTGACCGGGTCGGTATAGCGGAAGGCCAGATCTTCCAATTCGCCGCGCACTTTGCCCATGCCCAGGCGGTGGGCGAGCGGGGCGTAGATATCCAGCGTCTCGCGGGCGATGGCTTCCTGGCGTTCCGGTTTGAGATGCTCCAGGGTGCGCATATTGTGCAGGCGGTCGGCCAGCTTGATGAGCACCACGCGGACATCGGACACCATGGCCAGCAGCATCTTGCGCACATTTTCAGCCTGGCGGTCTTCGCGATTGGCAAACTGAATCTTGTCGATCTTCGTCACGCCCTCGACGATGTGCGCGACCTGTTCCCCGAACGCGGCCGCGATCTCTTCGCTCGTGACTGGCGTATCTTCGACGGCATCATGGAGCAGGCCGGCAGCGATGGCGGTGGCGTCGAGCTTCATCTCCGCGAGCACTTCCGCTACTTCCAGTGGATGGATGATGTACGGCTCGCCCGAGGCGCGCAGCTGCCCCTCGTGGTAGCGCACACAGAACTCCCAGGCTTTCTTAATGGGAGCGAGATCTTCGCTGGGGCGATTGGCGGTGACCGTCTTCAGCAGGTCCTGGAAGCGGGCGCCGATGGGGCCGGACGCGACAGGATGGGCAACCTTTTCCTTGGACTCCGGGGAGGTCCCCTCCTCGGCTACGGAGAGAGAAGGCGCATTTCCACCCGGGAAACTATCTTTCTGCTCCAATGTCACGCTTTCGACAGTGTCGGCGGAAACGACCGATTCAGAGCTGACGGGCGGAGAAGTCGAGTGGTGGGTCCCCATACTTCATTATAGGCCGAACGGGTTTCCCGGTCATGAGCGGACGACATCACCCCGCAGATCGAAGTTCAGGGCATCGAACGTAAGCGCACATGGACAAATTCGACGGGAAAGAGTACGCCGTCGATCTAAGTTGAAAAGCTACGAGGATCATGTAAGAAAAACCAAGGTAATAAGTGGGGACAAAGAAAGGCCATAAGTTCACACTATTTCTATAAATCCTGGAAGATAGAAGA
>CAILBQ010000686.1 GCA_903832475.1 uncultured Acidobacteriota bacterium
ACGTTGGCGTCGCGCATGCGGTCGTAGTTGAAGAGGTAGTTGACCGTGGCGCCGTTGTGGAAGATGGTGTCCATTTCACTGGCGAGGAAATCCCAGACATCCTGTGCCAGACCGAGTTGCGGCAGGCTGAGATCGCCGCAGATGGGAATGACGCGGGCCTCGAACATCTGCATGAGGCTGGCTGGGCAGTGGCCCATGGAGTCCATGGCCGCCCGGAGCCGCTGCCTGCCCTGCTCTTCATCGGAAGAGCGGACCAGCACGTAGATCTTGGCGCGGGTCTGTTCCAGCAGGCTCTTGATGAGGAATGGGCCGATGAAGCCGGTGCCGCCGGTGAGCAGCACGTGATTCATGACAGGGACGTGAGGAAGCGGTTTGGGTACGGGAGGCGTGAAGACCAGCGTGCGGTCTTTGCTCATCATTTCTTTTTCGGCGGCGCGCTGCTCCTCGCGGAAAGCGGCGAGGGAATGGCGCAGCTCGACAAGGGCTTCTTCGGGAACGCGCTCCAACTGCTCGGCGAGGCGGAAGAGGTCGGCGACGCTGACACGCTGGATGACGCCAATATCCACCTGGCGTGCCAGCATCTCGGCGCCTTTGTCTTTCAACAGCTCCTTGAGCTCGTGCATGAAGACGACGAGGTCGAGAGAATCGAGGCCGGCTTCGACCAGGTTGTAGGTCTCGTTGCCGGTCAGGTTGTAGCGCGCTTTTAACTCGTCGAAGGTGGACTGGCTTTCAGAAGTGGTCTCCGACGCGCCGGTGTCCTTTTCGCGCGAGAATTCGGAAAGCACGTTGAACTGGCCGTCCTGCCAGAGGAGCTTGGCGCGGTGGCGCATGATCTTGCCGGAGCTGGTGCGCGGGATGGCGCGCGGGGCGATGAAGGAGATAAGAGCCACTTCGACGTTGAGATAGCTGCGCACGGCGGCGGCAATCTTGCGCGCATCGGGGAGCATCTTGGGGTTTTTGACTTCGGCGACGATGGCCAGGGCCGGCTCGCTGTCTTCGTGGATCTGGAAGGCAGCAACGCAATTGTGGCGGATCAGCGCGGAAGCTCTCTCGACGACGTTTTCGATGTCCTGTGGGTAATAGTTCTGCCCGCGAAGGATGATCATGTCCTTGATGCGGCCGCAGACGAAGAGCTCACCGTCCTGGAAAAATCCCATGTCGCCGGTGCGCAGGTAGCCATCATCGTAAGGGCTGTCGTCGACCAGGCGGGCGCGAAATTGCTTGAGCGTGAGTTCGGGGTTGTTCCAATAGCCGAGGCACTTGCCGATTCCGGCGATCCAGATTTCGCCAACCTGGCCGGGTTCGAGCGCGACGTGCTGATCGGGCTCAACGATGCGGACGTCCATGTTGGGCAGGGGTTTGCCGCAACTGACGATCTGGGTGGAGGCGTCGATTTCTGAGACTTCAGTAGTCAGGCGCACTTTGCCGAGGGCCAAGGCACGCTTGTTGACGGAGAGAATCTCGCGGCCGCCGAGCGAAACGGCCAGCGTGTTCTCAGCCAAGCCGAAGGCAGCGTAGAAACTTTCCGACTTGAGGCCGTAGGGCTGGAAAGCTTCGAGGAAGCGGGTGAAGGTGTCGGCTTTGACCGGCTCGGCAGCGCACATCAGAACCTTCAGCGAGCTGAGGTCACAACCTTCCAGGCTTTCCTTGGGCAGGCGGCCGGCGCGCAGGCAGTAGTCATATGCGAAGTTGGGCGCAGCGGTTGCCGTGGCCTGGTAGGTATGAATGGCGTCGAACCAGAGCACGGGCCGCTGGATGAAGTCCATGGGAGCAAAGCCGTGGGTGGTGCCGCCTCGGAGCGCGGGATAGAGATAGCAGCCGATCAGTCCCATGTCGTGGTACTGGGGCAGCCAGGAGACGACGACGGGATTGGGATGGTCGATGACCAGAGGGCAGGTCTGCAGGATGTTGTCATGCGTGACCATGACGCCCTTCGGCTCCATGGTCGAGCCCGAGGTGTATTGAAGGAACAGGATCTTTGAGGGGTCGGCGAATTCGTCGTCAGCGTTGGTGTCCTGGAAATCTTCGGTGACGATCCAGGGCATGCCAGAGATGTAATCGATGTCCACGCCGGAAGCAGCGACGCCGCTGCGCGTCAAGTTGGTCTTGAGCGAGGCGTGATAATCCTTGCTGGTGAGAACGCCGGCGGCCTGGCAATCCTTGGCGATGTGGACCATCTTGTACAGGGCGCTTTGGAAGCCACGCGAACTGGGAGGATAGACCGGCACGGGGATCAGGCCTGCGCGCACGCATCCAAAAAACGCGCAGATCATTTCGAGCC
>CAILBQ010000687.1 GCA_903832475.1 uncultured Acidobacteriota bacterium
GATCTCAAGAATTCCCCTCTGCAGGGGAAACTTTTCGCCAAGACGGGTTCGCTGATGGAGGTAACCGCGCTTTCCGGCTACCTGACCACAGCCAGCGGCCGGACCCTGGCCGTCTCCATCCTGGTCAACGGCAAGCTGCCGGAGAGCAAGGTCGAGACGGCAACCATTGACCGGCTTTGCGAAGTCATTGCCGCAGCCGAATAACGCGCGTCGCAACCGAGTGCCGAGGCTCACAGAAGCCAGGCTTTCGGTCGCGATATCATCGCAGTAGATGCTTCCCGCTCGCACAAAAAGCAACAATACGGCCAGAAACGCCTCCGCACTTGGCCGATATGCAGGCCTTTGCCTCGCCGCAACGGCGCTGCTGGTTTCTGCATGCCGCAGCCTGCCGCCATCGAAACCGGAAGCCTTCTTCACCCCCGACGAGGCCCACGGCGCACGCATCTACCAGGTCAACTGCGCCCGCTGCCACTACCCCAACACCACCCAGGGCAAGAAGGGACCTGGCCTGCAGGCGCTCACCAAGCTGAAAGCCATGCCCTCCGGCGCGCCGCCCGCCGACGAGCGCCTTACCCAGACCATTCTGCGTGGACACGGCCTGATGCAGTCGGTTCCACTGAGCGATGACGACCTGCACTACCTGCTGATTTATTTGCACACGCTATGAGCCCAGAGATTCCGCAAGAAGAGCCCGACGAACTGACGGCCCGTGTCCCCATCGACCCGCCCATTGTGACGAAAGGCCGCATTTCCCTGCTGCCCGGCATCATCGCCATTGCCTTTTACATGCTGGTGCAGGCGGCGGTAGTCAGCTTTGGTGTGGTCGGCGGGCATATTCCGCCGCTGTTTCTGATCGTGGCGGCGTTGTTTGTGGCGGCCAGCTTTGGCTTGCTGCGTCTGTTCCGATGGGCGTGGGCGCTGACGCTGGGAGCGGCCTTCATCCTCATGAGCTGGTATGCGTGGATCTTCTTCAGCACCCATCAGCCGATTGGCGCGATCATGGGCATCCTCAACCTGGTTTTCTTCTTCTACCTGGTTCGCCCCGATGTCCGCACCCGCCTGCGCTGACGCTAGTACATGCGCTTCAAAGCATCGGCAGTGGGGAAGACCGAAGTCGAACGCCGGATGTTGCCTGCCGTGCCGATGCCAGACAGGGTGAATCCGTAGAGCCACTCCGACTCGTCGCGCAGCGATCCCAGCGCAAAGCGGCGATAGCCTACGTTCAACCCACAGCAATTCCAGTTGTAAATGGCTTCTACGCCGCCGTATTGCAGTGCTCCGTGGGTAAAGTCGTAGCTGGAGTTAAGGGCCATGCTGAAGCCCACGTCGGAAGGTTTGCCAAAGAAGAGAAACGGCTGCACCAGGTGGCTCTGGATCACCGAAGCCTTGCTGCCATTCTCGTCCGCGGCATTCAAAAGCGCCTGCCCCACACCTACCGTTGTGCGGCCAAAGCTGTAACCCGCAAACAGGTTGTTGGCGCCCAGGCGGCCGGCCTTGGTGTCGTAATCCAGATCCCACTCAATGCGCAGGTTGTCGATGGCTTCGAAGCGCACGCGCGAAATGATCGGCGACAAATTGCGCGGCGAGGTTAGGTAAGCCACCCCGGTCAGATCGAGCGTGGCGTCGAAGACGTTGCGCCGGTCTGGAATCAACGCACCGCCAAAGGTAGGATCCATGAAGAATTTCTGGGCGATCTGCCAGCTGGCCCATTCGCGAACGGGAGGCTTGCATGGTTGATCAGCCGCATGTGTGCGCTTGCGCCGGTGCTCCGGCTGCGGGATGGCTGTGTCGGTCGCTAGGGCATGAGCCGATTCGACAGGCGCGGCCTCATCCGTTTCCCCGGAAACCCAGTCTGGAGCCTGCTGCGACGCCGCCTCCGCGGGCACTGGCTGGGCGGAAACGTCACAGGGTTTTGCTGCGAGATTCTTCACATACAATCGCTGGATCAGCGAATAGCCTGCCTCGTTGGTGTCGGTCGCAATGTCCGTCGTATCGAAATGCAGCGTCTGCCGTGCGTTGTTGATGCCGGTCACGTAGCGATAACGCAGCTCCGGTTCGATCACGTGGCGCAGCTCGCGATTCCATCGGCTCACGGTGTAGTCGCGCTCCACCGCCGGCGGCCGGATATCGACGCTTGCCTCCATATCCGCGCGGGTCAGCGGATTGTGCTGCACGAGCGGTACGCCGAAATGATCTCCGGTCAGGTCAGGAATCTGGCTGCCGGAGTATTGGGTCAAGCGCGCGGCAAACTCCGGGCGAATCTGCCACTCTCCCAGGTGCAGCGGCACTTCGAGGTGGGGATAAACGTCGAAGCGCCCTACGTTGCGTGCATGAAAGTCGGGCTCGGCGCGGTCAAGGTCGGCCAGCGAGGAACCCATACCCCAGTACACGTTCGAACCCAGCCATGAATTCTGAGTCAACGGCCGGTCCACCACGTCAAAGCGCACGCTGGGCAGGTGCAGGATACGCACCTCGGGCACGTTGACCACCGGCCCGCCGGTAGTTGCCGTAGACCCGGCAAAGCTCTGAAAGCGATCCGCCGAAGCCGACGCCACAAAGCCGCGATTAGCGTGCGTCAGGGCCAGGTCGCTCTGCACCTCGGAGCTGGTCGCCTGGGCCAGGTTCTCATCGAAGGCCAGCCGGTAGATATATGAGGACAGGTACTCGACCGCGCCGGCCACCCGCGTATGCTCGGTGAAATCCTTTCGTCCCGAAGCCAGGATGTCGGCACCGCCCTGGTCCAGCAGGGTGGGCGAGGTGTCGCCAGGAAGCGTCTCTTGAATGCCCCGGTCCAGCAGCGCATTCCATCGTACCGTCAGGCTGTCCAGCCCCGCGCCGCGATAGCGAAAATCCCCATTCGGCGCGAAACCGCGCTTGCTCCAGTACTCGGCGCCCACGGTCAGATCCATGCTGCGGTTGATGGCCCAGTACACCTGCTCGCCGAGCACGATACCCTTGACGCCGGAGTTCGCAAAGACCGGCAGCAGCAGCCCGGTTTCGCGTCCTGTCTCGTCCACAGATCGCCGCAGAAAAGGCAGGTAGAACACCGGCACGTGCAGCAGCTCGAACAAGCTGTTGCGCGTGGTGGCTTTGCCGTCCGCGACTTCGATCGAGTGTGCGATCAGCTGCCAGTCGGGCTTGGGCAACCGGCACGATGTCATCGTTCCGTCCACAATGCGAAAGCTGCGCTCGCCGGTCTGCAACAGCACGCGGCCGGTGAAGATGAACGGATCGGGCGTGCTGTAGATCATGGTCTTGCCCAGCCGCCGCACTCCGAAGCTTCCCGTCACGTTGAAGAACTGCCCGGTGTGCTGATCCAGGTGCATTTCGCCATTGCTGGCGGTAATATCGGCGTCGTTTTCTCCGCCTTCCACCTGCACGTGGCCGTCAGCAACCACCGTGGATGTCGACTGGTTGTAAACGATCTTGTCGGCCCGCACCACGTAGTTCTTGTAATACAGAACAACTTCGCCGGTCAGGGTATACACGTCGCCAGCAAAGCTCTGCTCACTGGCCTCGAAGCGCACCGGGAAGCCGCTCCTGGGCAGCGGCTCAGGCTTCGCTACTGGCAAAACCTGCTGGCTTGGATCATCAGGAACCAGGCCTGTTTCCTGGACGGAGTTTTGCAATTCATCGGCAGAAGGTTGCGCGGGATGCAGCGATTCCTGTTGGAGTTTCTCCGCAGGTAACGCTTTAGTCAATAGCTGACTCTGCATCTGCGGATGACACAGCAGTAGCAGCGTGATAGACAGAAAGTAGCGAGAGAACATCACTGAGTCATTGCCCAGCATAGCAAAGCTGTGGGATCACTTCGGTAAGACGCTTCTCCCGCTGCTCTGGCTACAAAGAAAAGCCGACTTCTGACTTCGCGCATGGCAGGCTCCCATGCGAAAGGTGTTATTTGGCGCATTCTTTACTCTCTACGACCTGTTCTCTTCGAATGCCAGGGATGTCCGGACGCCTCCACCACTCGATAGGCCTCCGGCCAGCAACCGCAGCCTCGACGCTGCGCTAGAAGGGAATTAGATCTTGAGCAAATCGTCCAGCCTCCCCAAGCAGCCTTATAGCGACTTCGATTCGACTTCATTACACGATCAGCAGTCCGCAACTCCAGATTGGAAACAGGAAGTCAACCAGCGGCTTGCCGCCCATCGCACGCGGCGCGGCGGTGCGCAGGAGGGCACTCAGCAGCAAAGCGAAGAAAGTCCTCGCGCCGCCTCCAAGCGCGCCGCCGAGGCCGCTGCGCGCGTGGCCGCCCGCTACGCCAACGCACCCAGCTACAGTGAAGTCCTCGCCGGCGAAGCACGGGCCGCGGTGCACGCTGCCGGGGTCGCCGCCCAGGCTGCCCGGAGTGCACAAAAGGCCGCCCAGGCTGTCCTCGCCGGTCTTGAATCCGGCCCATCCGGCACGCTCTGGGATCAGCCGGTGACCTATGCCGAGTCTGCACCCGTCGCCCAGCCGGCACCCTCTCGCTGGCAGGATGAACCTCCCGTCCAGACCCAGGCACAGGCGGCGCCGCAGCAAAACCCGTGGGCCGGCGCACAGCCACGCTGGGAAGAGGCACTGCCCGTTCCTGCCCCGCCTGCCGCAGGTCGCGACGTCTGGTCGGAAATGCGTCTCCATCCCGCCGGCGACGCCTCTGCCACTCCCCAGCGCTATGCGCCGGAAACCCGGCAGAATCGTGGCGCCCGTCCCGCCGAGGACGCCGAGCTGTTCGCTTACCACACGCTCGATCACGACGATTTTGCCCTCGATGCTTCCGATCCGCTGGGCAGCGCAACTGTCGAGCCGGTGCAGCCCATTCCCGCCAACCTCATCGAGTTTCCCCGCGAACTGGTCGCGACCCGCAAGGCTCGCCCGCGGCTCGCCGAAGGTCCGTTCTACGATCCCGCGCAGGAAAGCCCTCAGCTCAGCATTTTCGAGGTCGATCCTGACCAGCTAGCGCCGCCCATCTTCCTCAGCGACACCGGCCGGAATGCCGTTGCGCCGCCTGAGTGGGCCTCGATCGAACTGGACCATCACCAGCCTGTGCATCCGCCTTACGAAGCCCTGCCGGCAGCCTACAGCCAGCACTCCTTCGTCCACGAGCTGACGCTGCAGGCAGCCAGCGCTGCAGAACAAGGGAGCGTCGCTGCGCCGGCCATGCCCGCCGCCCGGCCCGCGTACACCAACTCCGTTCAGCCCAACCGCTACGACCGCCTCGCCGAAGCCCATGCCGCTGATCGTGCACCGGCCCCGGCCGCCGAGCTCCTAATCGCTCCCCTCAGCGACCGCATTCTCGCCGCTGTAGTCGACGGCGCCCTGGTCACGCTCGCTTTCCTCGCCGCCGCGGTCGTGGTCATCGCGTCCACCAATCATCCGCCCACCGGACGGGTTGCCCTGGTCGCCGGCATCTGTGGCCTGCTGCTCTTCGGCCTGCTGTACCAGTTCCTGTTCTTCAGCTACGCCGAAGAAGGCACGCCGGGCATGCGCTACGCGCGCGTGGCCTTGTGCACTTTCACCGACGACAATCCCACCCGGGAGCAGATGCGCATGCGCATCCCAGCCATGCTGGTAGCGGCATTGCCTGCCGGCCTGGGCCTGCTCTGGGCCCTGGTGGACGGCGATCGCCTGGCTTGGCACGACCGCCTCACCCGCACCTACCAGCGCAAATACTAGTCGTGGAAAACAAAAGGCGGCAGAGGGATCGCTCCTCTGCCGCCTTTGATCTTTGCGGGATGACTCCTACCAGCTTTGCGCGCGCAAAGCCGCGACGCCCGCGCCCAGGATGCTGATGGCGTCATCTTCTTCCAGCACTTCCAGCGAATAACTCTGCAACGGGCTCATCTTGACCATCGATTCGAGGTGTCCCTTCAGAACCGGCAGCTCCAGAAATCCCACGTTCAGGCCGGTAAAGTAGAAACGTCCCGGGCCGCCCAGATGAATCATGGAAGCCGTCCCTGCCGCCAGCGCGCGATGCCACAGATCGACAAAGTCGCGGCAGCGGCTGTCCCCATCTTTGGCGTTGGCAAAGACCTCTTCCGGCTCCAGGTCGAGGAAGCGCATGCGCATGGCGCGATTACCCATGATGCCTTCCAGATGCCCGACGCCGCCGCAGCCGCAGAAGCGCTCTTTTGGATCCAGCGTGACGATGGTATGTCCACCCTCCCA
>CAILBQ010000688.1 GCA_903832475.1 uncultured Acidobacteriota bacterium
CCGGAGGTGTTTGCGGTGCTCCAAAATGGAGCTGGCGTGGTTCCCCAGTTGAAGTCGGTGCCGCCGACGGCGGTGTTGTAGGCGGTCGAAGCTATACCGCTGACGGCAAGGCCGAACTGGGCGCCGTAGGGCACGCCGTTGGTTTCATCGAAGCCCTGGTCGCAGGCGGGCGAGCCGGCATCTCCGGAGGCGACGAAGACGGCGATGCCTTCGGTCGCGGCGGTTTGCCAAAGGTTGTTGTACTGAATGTTGGCGGCGTTGCCCAGAGCCAGTTCGCATTCGCCGTAGCTGACGTTCATGATGGACGCGGTTTTGTGGGAGACGATGTAGCTTTCCGAGAGATAGAGGGCGTCGGTGGTGGGGGTGGGTGCGCTGGAGGTGACGAGGGTGACGTTGGCGCCCTTGGCGACGGCTCCGGACCATTCGACGTCGAGAGTGTTTTCGATCAAGTCGCCGGCGCAGTTGCTGTCCAGCCCGGGGCAGTTGCCGGGATTGCTGTTGGTGATGAGGACGGTGGGCACTTTCGCAGGCAGGCCGAAGGCGGCACGGAAGGCAGCGACGTCGGCAAGATTGATGTTGCTGGTGCCGGCAATGGCGATGGTCTGGCCGGTGCCGTCGATGGGGGTGGCGGCCTTCCAGAGCGGAAGGACGTTGTAGATGGTGGCGAAATCGTAGGGCGCGACGTCCTCGACGGTGTCGCCGTAGCCGTCGAGCGAACCGAATTGCGGGCGGATGCCGGTGGGAGCGGGTAAGCCGGGCGCCTTGGTTGCGATGGTGGGGCGAGGGCCGACGCGCTTCCGGGTGCCGGAGGCCGGGTTCAAGGAAACCTGCGCGCCCAGACGATGGAGAGGACGCGGGAAGAAATTATGCAGCGCCTTTACGCCCACGACGACCGGAGCCAGGGCAGCGGGGATCTGGGGATCGGTCATGTTGGCGATATGCAGTTCAGGAGCCAAGGCTTCGGAGGTGGTGGCTTTGAGCGGGGGAAGTTCGAGATTGTGGATCTCGGTGTGGAACGTCGATTCCACTTGCGAGGCGGTCCCGCTGAATCGGATGGCGAGGCGGTCCGGACTGAGTTCATCGATGCTGAAACCGTGGTTGCCCAGCCAGTTGGAGACGAGTTCCAAGTCGGAAGGCGCGGGACCGAAGCGTTGGCCAACCTGCTCAGGGGTCAGCCATTGGTGGTAAAGGGGAGATTTGGGTTCGTATTGGCTGGCGACGAAAGCGTCGAATGCGGCTTGCTGTTCCGGCGAGCGGCGAAGAACAAGGATGAGGTCTCCCATGGGCAGGCCGGGAGCAACGCGGCCGCGGTCGAAGGCAGGACGGGCGTAGGGGTGGAGGTTGCCCTTCAGGGTCGTGAGGCGGCCTTCATCGATGGATTCGACGATGCGGACGGCAGGGGATTGCTCCTGCGCGAGGAGCCTGGGCGGGGTGACGGGGAAAAATGCGACGGCAAGCGCGGCTAAGGTAAAGACGGAACAAAATCGATAGCCCCTCATGATCTTCCTGAAATCCTTTCCTCGCAGCCGGTTTGCGGTCCGGAGCGAGTGTGCCCGTGGAGCATACCTGCATTAGCGCCCACGCCGAAAGTTCAGAGTGAGGGCGCATTGTGATCTGGGCGGTTCACCAAAGACTGCGCAAAAGGAGAGAAAACTCCCTCAGGATTGCGAAGAAAATTGGAGGGGGATGTGGGGAAGATACTTGCAGGGGAGGCATTTGGATATACCGCAAAGGTAACGAACGGATGTACCTGGCGGGCGTACGACCTGCTCCGAGGGCCGGCTCGATGCAGTGGAAAGGCCGCTACTGGGATACAAGTCCCGGGGAAGTGAGCTAGGCTACACTGTGGCTCTCCCCTCTTAGAGGCTCACCTGTACCTGGTATGACGACCACAGCAATCATCAGCAGAAGGACGAGGAATCATTATTCATAGCCGACTGAAGAAACATATCTGGATAGGCGCCTGCGCGCTCGTCCCAATACTTCTGCACGTAGCGCCGGCAATCGCTGGGGAAAGCCCCGATCAGGCTAAGGCAACGCATTCCGGCGGGGGCTTCCAGCTGGAGAACCAGAAGATCGCTGCCAGTTGGCATGTGCTGGATGGTCATGCGCTGGGGATGGTGGTTAAGGATCGGCTGCACCATGGCGAGGTGCGGGTCGACAAGCCTTTTGCAATTCTGATGGCAGACGGGACGATTGACGATGCTGCCAGCCTGCTCGTTTCGGGAGAGGTAACAGCGCGCGAGCTTGTGCCGCATCCCGAAGCAGCCCGGACGGCGGACCGGCTGCATGGGAACGAGTTTGATGTGCCGATGGAGAGCGGCAATCATGTTCTGCGCGTGGTGTGGTCTGTCGTTCTGCTGGATGGCTCGAATTATGTGCGGCAGAAGTTGACAGTTACCGCGGTTGGCCAGGATGCGGCGATTCGGCGCGTGGAGTTGCTGGACCTGAATTTGCCGGGCGCGCAGGTAAGTGGATCGGTGGCGGGATCGCCAATTGTGGCAGGCAATGTGTTTGCCGGGTTTGAAGATCCGCTGTCGCAGAGCAAGGTGACGGGAGGGCGGGCGACGGCGTGGATGGACCGCGATCTGCCGCTGCGGGAGGGGCAATCGATCACGTATTCGTCGGTGATCGGTATTGCGCGCGATGGGCAGATGCGGCGCGACTTTCTCGCTTATCTCGAGCGCGAGCGTGCACACCCTTATCGGACTTTTCTCCACTATAACTCGTGGTATGACCTGGGCTATTTCACTCCGTACGGAGAGACCGGCGCGCTGGATCGTGTGCGGGCTTTTGGCCACGAGTTGACCGAAAAGCGCGGGGTCAAGCTTGACTCGTTTCTCTTCGATGATGGATGGGACAATCACAAGTCGTTATGGAAGCTCAACAGCGGTTTTCCCAATGGTTTTACCAAGGTGCGCGAGGCTGCTGCAAAGTATGGAGCCGCGCCGGGAGTGTGGATGTCTCCGTGGGGCGGATACGACGTGCCCAAACAGGAGCGCATCGCGTTCGGCAAGAGTGCCGGCTACGAGATTGTGGCCGATGGATACGCGCTTTCCGGGCCAAAGTATTATGACGCGTTTCGCGATGTTGCCATGGAGATGGTCACGAAGTATGGCGTGAACCAGTTCAAATTTGATGGAACGGGCAATGTCGATTCAGTGTTCAAAGGCAGCCGTTTTGACAGCGATTTCGCGGCGGCGATTCATCTGATTGGCGAGCTGCGCGCGGCCAAGCCGGATCTGTTCATCAACCTGACGACGGGCACGTGGCCATCACCGTTCTGGCTGATGTATTCGGATTCGATCTGGAGAGGCGGAGAAGATGATGAGTTCGCGGGGGTTGGCAGTTATCGCGAGCGTTGGATCACCTATCGCGATGCCGATACGTATCGACACGTAGTGCAGGGCGGCCCGCTCTATCCGCTGAACTCGCTGATGCTGCATGGAATGATTTTCGCCAAGCATCGCAAACATCTGGACGATGACCCGGGGAATGATTTTCGCAACGAGGTGCGGTCGTATTTCGGAACGGGAACGCAGCTGCAGGAGATGTACATCACGCCACCATTGCTGAGCGAACGCAACTGGGATGACCTGTCGGAGGCGGCGAAGTGGTCGCGGTCCAACGCGGAAATTCTCAAAGACACGCACTGGGTGGGCGGCGATCCGGCGTGGCTGGAAGTGTACGGATGGGCCTCGTGGAATGCGGGAGACGGCAGCGGAAAGTGCAAGGGCATCCTGGTGTTGCGCAATCCCAGCGATCATGCACAGAGCATCGATGTCACGCTGAAGGATGCGTTTGAACTTCCCGCAGAGGCCGCCGCCGGTTACGTCGCGAAGAGTCCTTGGAAGGAAGATGCTGGGAAGCCGGCGATAGCATTGCAGGCACAGCAGGCGCATACATTTTCCCTGGCGCCGTTTGAGGTGATAACGCTGGATGTGGTGCCGCGTTGAGTTCAGATATCCAAGAGAACAAGCTGACGCTAGTGGTGCTGGCCGCCGGCATGGGTTCGCGATATGGTGGATTGAAGCAGCTAGATCCAGTCGGGCCGAACGGCGAAACGCTTCTGGACTACTCGGTGTATGACGCCATTCGCGCCGGTTTTCAAGAGCTTGTGTTTGTCCTTCGACGAGATATGGAAGACTCTTTTCGGGAACGGGTAGCCGCGACGTTTGCTCGACAGGCCGCCGTTGAGTTTGTCTTTCAGGAGATTGATCGATTGCCGGACGGCTTTGCGGTTCCAGCAGCGAGGACAAAGCCATGGGGGACTTCGCATGCATTGCTCATGGCG
>CAILBQ010000689.1 GCA_903832475.1 uncultured Acidobacteriota bacterium
CGCTTGACCAGCTTTTGCCCAAGGATTTCCTTCACCGCCTCCAGCTTGTATTCATCTGCAGAAGCCAGCTGGATGGCGTCGTTGCCCTCCAGGTTGACCTCGGACTTGGAATCCTTTAGATCGAACCGAGCCTTGATTTCCTTCGACGCCTGCTCAATCGCGTTACGAACTTCCTGAATGTCGACTTTGCTGACGATATCAAACGAGTTGTCTTGCGCCATGTGATCCCCTTCACCGATGTTCGGGAAATCTCGACGGCGCGGTCCGGCGCAGCTTTCCCAACTTCAAGTTTCACACGTCTGACGTCAGACGAAACAGCCGTCCGAAGTTTTTCGTGGTCACGGAAGCCATTTCTTCACCGGTTACCCCGCGCAATTCGCCCAACGCAGCGGCCGTATGCGCCATCAGGGCGGGCTCGTTGCGCTTACCGCGCTCCGGCACAGGAGCCAGAAAGGGAGCATCTGTCTCAACCAGAAGCATGTCCGCGGGCACGCGAACAGCCACATCGCGCAGCGGTTGCGCCTTGGGATAGGTCACATTGCCCGCAAAACTGATCAGGAAGCCCATCTCCATGGCGCGCTCCGCATGCGTCCAGTCGCCGGAAAAGCAGTGCAGGATGCCGCCGATGCCGGTCGGCGCCCAATGCTCGGCCAGCAGGGAAAGCGTGTCTTCCCAACAGGCATTGTCGCCATCCCGGGGCCGGCAGTGAATCAGGATCGGCCGCCTGCGCGCGGCGGCAATCTCCATCTGCCGAATGAACCCATGCCTCTGCACGTCGTGGGGAGAGCCCTCATGGTAATAATCGAGGCCGATTTCGCCACAGGCAATCACTTCCGGCTCACCGAGAAGCGCGTCCAGCCTGGCGAAGTCCGCCTCGCCCGCTTCATGCGTATTGTGCGGATAGATCCCGGCACTGGCATAGAGTTGCGGCATCCCCGGCGACCCGTTGAACTGCCGGCAAATGTCCAGCGCCTGGCGCATCTCCGCAGGTCCCTCGCCGATGCCGATGGCCAGCACCGCCCCCACGCCGGCGTCCAAAGCTCTGCGCAGAACCGCCTCCAGCTCTCCCTCATACCGCGAACTGTCTAAATGCGCGTGTGAATCAATCAGCACAAGAATCCCCGTTCCAGACCAGATTGGCTGACCTGATTGATCTGCAGGCAGAAATCGTCTCGGTCGCTACTGCCCCATTGTCCCATTTCTGACAGGGAGTTAGAAATCCGGCCTCCCGCTCACGCCGTCCACTGCAGGCAGATGGCATACCCATCGGGGTCGTGCAGATGCAGCTGCTTCATTCCGTAAGGCACCACTTGCGGAGGCCGCACGCTGATCCCATTCGCCAGCAGCTGCTGATAGGCGAGATCGACGTCGGCACAGCCCAGGTACAGGCCGGTGTCATCATGGGCGGCGATTCGCTTTGGATCGGGCTCGGCCGGCCGCTCGCCCTCGTCATAGGCGGTATTCAACATGATGACCGCGTCGCCCAGCTTCAACATCGCCCAGTGAAACAAACCGTCCCCATAAAAGGGCGAGTGGCCCACCAGGTCAAATCCCAGAACATCGCGGTAAAACGCGACAGAAACAGGCATGTCAAACACCTGCAGCAGCGGCGCAAGCCCTTGAATATCCACGGCCACCCGAAAACCTCCCTGCAACTCTGGCAGCCATCGTAATCCAAACAGGGAGATTTTCGCGTCCGGTGAACAATTCCGCGATTTATTTCAGTCGCGCGCCAATCGGCACATCTTCCAGAAAGCCCGCCAGTACAGGAGCGCCTTGCTCGCCAATCGAGGCAGCCAGCAGCATGCCGTTCGATTCCAACCCTCGCATCTTGCGTGAAGCCAGGTTGGCCACAATCACCACCTTGCGGCCGATCAGCTTTTCCGGTTCGTAGTACTGGGCAATGCCGGCCAGGATCTGCCGCTTCTCGTAGCCCAGGTCGACTTCCAGGCGCAACAGCTTGTCGGCTTTCGGAATGCGCTCCGCCACCAGGATCTGGGCCACGCGCAGTTCCACCTTGGTGAAGTCTTCAATACCAATCTGCGCGATTCCCTCGACAGCCGAAGCGGCGGGAGTTTCAGCGGCGGCAGCCGGAGCAGCCGCGACCGCTCCGTAAGAAGCAGCGTCCTTGGATTCCGGCTTCGGGACCACCACCGCCGGCTCCGGCGCGGGCACAACATCCGGTTCTTTGATGGGAACGGTCTTGGTTCCCGAAGGCTCGGCTCTCGACTCGCTCAAACTCGGCGACTCGCTCGGACTTTTTTCGACTCCCCCGCTAGCGGCGTTCACGGCACTCGCGTTGTTGTCGTTTTCAAGATTCTGCATACGCTCCACTGCATCCTTTTCCGCACGGGGGAAGAGCGGCGCGGGCGCCTCGAACACCGTCCCCGGCTGTAGCCCGCCCCATGCCACTGCTTTGAATTCGCCTTGCCTTGCCGCTTGCTCGATCTCTCCCACCCCCAGTTGCCGCCAGACTTTCGCGGCCGATTCCGGCAGGATGGGATGCGCCAGAGCCGTTATGATGCGAATCGCCTCGGCCGCCGTTGCCAGCACCCGGGCCTGGGCCGCGGCATGTTCCCCGTCGCTGACGCCCTCGCGCTTCTTCCACGGAGCGGCCGCCGTCAGGTACCCATCGACCGCAGCGACCAGCGCCCACAGCGTCTCCAGCGCACGCGAAAAATCCATGGCGTCGAATTGCGCATGAAAGTCGGTCACCGTCCGCGCCGCCTGAGCGTGGATTGATTCCTCGGCCGTCCCCAGCGAACCAGCCGCCGGTAGAACACCGCCAAAGTATTTGTGCATCATGTTCACAACCCGGCTGACCAGGTTGCCGTAGCCGTTGGCCAGGTCGCTGTTGTAACGCTGCACCAGCGCTTCAAAGGTGAAGTTGCCGTCATGGCCAAAGCTGATCTCGCGCAGCAGGAAATAGCGCAGCGCATCGGCCCCGAGCACTTCCAGCACGGTCTCGGCGCGCACGATATTGCCCACCGACTTCGACATCTTGCTTTTGTCGAAAAGCAGCCAGCCGTTGGCAATTACAGACTTCGGCACCGGCAGCCCCGCCGCCATCAAAAATGCCGGCCAGTAAACGCAATGAAAGCGGATGATCTCCTTGCCGACGAGATGAACATTCGCCGGCCAGAAGCGCTTCAACTGCTCCTGATCCCCAGGCGCATCGGATCCATACCCAAGCGCCGTCATGTAATTCGCCAGCGCGTCCATCCACACGTAAATGACGTGCTTCTCGTCGCCCGGCACCGGGATTCCCCAGGAAAAGCTGGTGCGGCTCACCGAGAGATCCTTCAATCCGCCGCGAACAAAGGCAATCACCTCGTTGCGCCGGGCCTCCGGCTGGATAAACTCCGGATGCGCTTCGTAATGCTCCAGCAGCCTGCGCTCAAAGGCGGAAAGCTTGAAGAAGTAGTTCTCTTCGCTGATCGTTTCCGTGATCCTGCCGCAGTCCGGACAAGGCTGGCCCGGGCCAACCTCGACGAACGTTTCATCGGACACGCAGTACTGTCCGGTATACGACCCCTTGTAGATGAAGCCCTTCTGTTTCAGAACTGCAAACAGCTTCTGCACACCCTGCTTGTGGCGCGGCTCGGTGGTGCGGATAAAGTCGTCGTAGGTCAGTCCCATCCGGTCCCACAGCGAGCGAAACTCGTTGGAAATGGCCGCCGCAAACTCCGCCGGCGTTTTCCCCGCCTTGGCCGCCGAGCGCTCGATCTTCTGACCATGCTCATCCGTGCCGGTAAGGAACCACGTCGCAATCCCCTGGCTGCGCTTCCGCCGCGCCACCGCGTCGCAGACGATCGTCGAGTAAGCATGGCCCAGGTGCGGCCGCGCATTCACGTAGTAAATCGGCGTGGTGATGTAGAACGTTTCCTCTACAGGATTCACCGGACTGGAAGAACTGGACATGACAACTTTCGTGAAGAAAACAGGAAATGGGTGCCCGATCCTGCGCGTTCTGTGCGCAGGGTGGGATACGCGGACAGTTTCAATCTTAACCGATGGACAACAGCGCACAGCCAGCGACAGGAGGACGAAGGCGTCTCGCTGGACGTCAGGTCCCCTGTTAAACTGGGCTTGAAAACAGAGGATTTGACGCGTGTATTTTGAATTGCAGCAACGCCTGCTGATGCAGGTTCGCGATGTTGTCCGGGCAACCTATCAGCTGGAACTCGGCCCCCTGGCCATCGAGCAGCCGCCTGACCTGAAGATGGGCGAGTTCGCCCTGCCCGTGGCCTTTGAACTGGCCCGCAAGCTGCGCAAAGCTCCGAAGATCATCGCCGCCGAACTGGCCGCCGCACTCACCACGGCCACGCAAGATTCGCACTCGGCCTTTGCCTCCTTCGAAGCCGCCGGCGCCGGCTATCTGAACGTGCGCCTGGATCGCGCCGCCACGTCAGCCCTGCTCGTGCAAGAGAACGCCGGCAATGCTCCCAACTCCGGCCTGCACGTTCTCGTCGAGCACACCAGCATCAATCCCAATAAAGCCGCCCACGTCGGCCACCTGCGCAACGCCATCCTCGGAGACACGTTCGTTCGCATCCTTCGCGCCAACGGCCAGAAGGTTGACGTGCAGAACTACATCGACAACACCGGCGTCCAGGTCGCGGATGTCGTGGTCGGCTTTGTGCATCTCGAAGGCAAGTCGCTGGCCGAGATCGCAGGACTCATCGAAGAAACCAGTGCCGAAGGCGTCCGCCTGGACGGCAGGTCCTTTGACTATATTTGCTGGGACGTCTACGCCCGCGTCTCGCAGTGGTACGACGCAGGCTCGGAAGATGAGAACAAGCAGCGCAAGGCTCTGCGCTACGCGACGCTGCACGAGATTGAAGCTGGCGGCAACGAGATTGCCGATGTTGCTGAATTGATCTCGACCGCCGTCCTGCGCCGTCATCTTGAAACCATGAAGCGGCTCGACATCACCTACGACTTCCTGCCCCGCGAAAGCGAAATCCTGCACCTCAAGTTCTGGGATCTGGCCTTTGAACAGCTCAAGGCCACCGGCGTCCTCTACTTCGAAACCGAGGGCAAGAACAAGGGCTGCTGGGTGATGACGCGGCCCGACGCGAAGAGCGTTGCCGAGGGCGATCCAGATGAGGACGCCAAAGTCATCGTGCGCTCCAACGGCACCGTCACCTACGTGGGCAAAGACATCGCCTACCACCTGTGGAAGTTCGGCTTGCTGGGCCGCGACTTCGGCTATCGACCTTTCTACACCTACCCCAGCCATGAATGTTGGATTTCGGCGATCAAGGGTGCGGAGCACCATCCGCACTTCGGCGGCGCACAGGCCATTTACAACGTCATCGACTCGCGCCAGTCCGACCCGCAGGCCAACGTCATCCAGGCGCTGCGCGGCATGGGCCACACCACAGCTGCCGACCAATACACCCACTTCAGTTACGAGATGGTGGCGCTCACCCCGCGCTGCGCCACCGAACTCGGCTACACCGTCGCCGAAGAAGACCTCGCTCGGCCTTATATTGAAGTCAGCGGCCGCAAAGGCTTCGGAGTTAAAGCCGATGACCTGATCGACAAGCTGATCCTGGCCACGCGCATGGAAACCGACGCCCGCCAGCCCGACCGCTCCGAAGAAGAGCGCCAGCAGGTTGCCGAGCAGATCGCCATCGGCGCCGTGCGCTTCTTCATGCTAAAGTTCACCCGCGGGACGGTGATCGCATTCGACTTCAAAGACGCGCTCAGCTTCGAAGGCGAAACCGGCC
>CAILBQ010000690.1 GCA_903832475.1 uncultured Acidobacteriota bacterium
GGCAATTTCGCTGAGCGGCTTGCGCTGGCGCTGGGCTATTTCGCGCTCGATGAGGGTTTCATTATTAAGCGCGGCAGGCTCATCCTGGTAACCAATCGCGGTGACGGCGCCAACTTCAAAATCGTCGCTGAGGTCGAACGTCAGCTTCGCCTTGTCGTTGTCGAACCCGCCCATGGAGTGCGCGTAGAGCCCCAGCGCGTGAGCCTGGGTGACCAGGTTGGCCGTGGCTGTGCCCAGATCGTGCAGGGCGTAGCGGTTGGGCTTGTCTGCCTCGGTCTTGATCTGGGCAAAGCTGAGAATGAGCACGTTGGCATTGGTGGCCCACATCTGGTTGAAGGGCACCAGCGTGGCAAAGATCTTGTTATGCGTTTCAGTGCCTTTCACGCCCACGAAGAAGCGCCAGGGCTGCTCATTACTGGAAGACGGCGACCAGCGGGCGGCTTCGAGGATGGTCTTGAGGTCGGCTTCCGAAACGGGCGTGTTTTTGAACGAACGCGGGCTCCAGCGAGTGGCGAGGACAGGCAGCATGGAGGGGACGGGGGCGGTCTTGAGGCGATTCAGTTCTTCGATCGATAACGGCATGCAAATCTCCGGTACAGGTTGAATACGACAAGTGGTTGGATGCAGAGCAAAGCCGCAGAATGCAGGAATTGCGTAGGAGCAGCCTGAGAATGTTCAGCCAATCACGACGCGGTTGATGGCGGTGTCCAGGATCTCGCGGGTGAAGATCAGCTCGCTGGCCCGATTGGTGCGGCGACGGAACAGCGCCGCGGTTTCGCACAGGGCGACGATGTCTTCGACCTCGGCCGGGTTCATGGCGTCGGCCAGGATGAGCGCGCAGAACTCGTCTTCGCTCATGCCCTGAAGCTGGAAGCCGCGGCGCTGTGCTTCGGCGAGATAGAAGCGGGCGACCTTGGCCATCATCTGTTGGATTTCCGGCTGCACATCCTCAGGAATCGCACGGCGGTTGATGCCGATGACCTCGGCCCCCGGCAAGGCGAGCTTGATGCCGAAAAGGTTGTCGAGGTCGCTGTCGGGCTCGAAGCTGACCGCCGTGGCGACAACTAGCACATTTTGCCGCTCGGAGGTGCTCTCGATCAGCGCATCGAGCTCGGTGAGCACTTCCGGGTCGCTCTGCTTGTAGGCAAGATCAATGCGCGGCAGCAGCAGCATCACCTTCTTCCGCTTGTAGCTGCGGACCAGGCTCTTGGCCTTGGCCAGGGCGTCGGAATCGCGCGGATTGTAGACGGTAACCAGCCGCTCCATGCCGGTGGCCTTGGCCAGGGTCTGTGCGAGGGACTTCTTGCCGCTCTGGCTGGGGCCGATGATCAGCACTTCGTTGCCGATCTTGAGTTCCTGATACGCGGCGGGAAACCGCGCGCGGTCGACCAGGTCTTCGATCGAGGTAAGCAGATCGTCCATGCCGGCGAGTCGGGGATGGAGCTCCGCGACGGCTTCATCTTCAAGCGATAAGTCGATCCGCTCCTTGCGCTTGCGGACGCCAGAGATGAATTCGATAAAGCTGGGCAGCGCGGCAACCGATCCGATGACAGTGGCGAAAACCAGAAGCTGCTCGGTAAAAAGAAGCGCAGTATCGCTGCCGGCGGCGGGGTCGAACATGACTTCACGATAGCAGGATCAAGGATTTATCCGAGGAGAGCTTTGGCAGGAGACCTCTCAGCTGCCGCTATAGCAACCTAAAAAAATGACCAGCTTTAATAAATGACATTTTTTGATATTTGTCATTTAGTATACTTCTGTCATGAGAGATGCTGTTTTGGAAGTCACGAAAAAAAGACTCGAGACCCGCGCACGGTTGAACGAAAGTGGACGGCTGGTTTTGCCAAAGGAAATTCGAGATTTTCTGGGAGCGCAGCCCGGCGATGTACTGTTTTTCACTGAAGATGGGGAGGGTGTGCGGATCGAGACGCAAAAACAGAGACTGCGAAAAATTCAAGCGCACATCATGAGCCTTGTTGGCCCCGACGTTTCGATGGTCGACGAACTGATAGCCGAGCGCCGCAAGGAATTCCGAAAAGAGATGGCAGAGTGACCCAGGTTGTCTTCGATTCTTCCGCGCTGCTTGTGTATTTCAACGGAGAAGCTGGCGCAGATCTCGTTCTCACTCTTGTGTCAGACGCCATCATCAGCTCGGTCAATGCCACCGAAGTGCAGTCCCGGCAGGTTCGAAAGGGAGAACCGCCGCCGGCAGCGTGGGCAAATATTGTCACGGCAACGCAGGCCATCGTGCCATTCGACGCGGTGCAGGCGGAGATTGCCGGATCGCTAATCCGCCAGACGGCCCCCTACGGCCTGTCGCTGGGAGACCGGGCTTGCCTAGCGTTGGCGATGACGACGGGGTGCGCGGTGTATACGGCGGATCGCGCCTGGGCGCAATTGCAAATAGGAGTGCCCATTCACCTGGTGCGGTGACGGCCCCGACTAAGGCAATCGCTTTTCATAGCAGAGAAATCGCAGGCCGGGGCGAAAGGGAAGACTGATTTCGCCGGCAAACTGATATCCGAGCTTGGGAAACATGCGTTGCGTGGCTGCGTTGTTCGTGTTGGTATCGACGCGCAGGATGCGGGTGCCACGCTGGCGTGCGACGACCTCTGCCTGCTGCATCAATGCGACAGCCACACCGCGGCCCTGGAAGGCGGGATCGACAGCCAGGCGATGAACAACGATCGCCAGCTCATTGATGTCCCAGCCGACTGCGGCGTAAGCCGGCTCTTGATCGATAGTGATAGCCGCCACCCCGGCGATGTGCCCCTCCAGTTCCGCGACCCATAACTGCTCAAGTTGCACGTCGCGGGAAAAGACTTCGGCGTTCGGATAGACATCGTCCCATTGCAGGTTGCCCGCCGCGCGCATCAGCGGAACAACGCGGCGAACCAGCGCCATGATGGCTGGCACGTCGGCCAATGTCGCGAGCCTTACTTGCACACGCCGCTCCACGCCATGCGATGAAAGACCGCGTCCACTTCCTTGGGATCGGTCTTCATCCCGTGGTCGATCCACCAGTCCACCAGCGCAAAGAGGCTGCCGGAGAGGGCATGCGCCTGGGCCGCGAGTTGGCCCGGCTCGGCGACGACGCCCGCGAGTCGAAGGCGGTCAGCGATAGAGCGGGCAAAGTATCCACGTCCCAGCAGAAGCACGTCGGGCATCCTGCCCGCCTCAGTCAAAGCCTTGATGAAGTCGCGCATATCGGCGAAGTGGGCGCACATCTCGGCGACTGGCGCGAGCCGGCGAGGATTGGCCTTGCTCCGCGTCAGAGCGGTCGAGAACATTTCGAAGAACTCCTCGACGTCGCTCATGAACAGATCCTCCTTGTCCCGGTAATGGGTATAGAAGGTGGAGCGGCTCACGCCGGCGCGGTCGAGGATCTCCTGCACCGTGATCTCATCGAAGGTTTTTTCGTGGATGATTTCGACAAGTGCGTCGCCCAGGATGTCGCGAGTGCGAAGGATGCGACGATCCGTTTTCCCTGTTGCGGGCCGGGTTGCGGTGTCGTTGCCGGACATGGCGCGGTCCTTTGTTCGGTATCGCAGTTGGAGCCAGTGAGATGGCTTCGCTGTCCTCTACTGTAGCAGCCATGACGAATCGAACAACAGATACTCGCAAGACTGGATTGGCCTTCCTCGCAGGTTCACTGGGCGGGCTGGTGACCATGGCCATCCACCCCACAGGCGCGCATACGGTAACGCCGGAACAATTCGACCGCTTGGCGCTGCAATCGGGAATCGCGCACTCCCTCGCCATGGTCAGCTTCCTTCTCCTGTTCCTGGGCGCGATCGGGCTCACGCGCAGGCTGGCGGCCTTTGAAGCTGCGCACTCCGGCGAAGACCACCAGGATCGTCTGGCACTGACTGCACTGGTCGCCTACGGGTTTGGGGTGGTGGCCTTGCTGCTGGCAACGGCGGTGAGCGGCTTCATCATTCCTGACATCCTGCAGCACAGCCTGCGCGACGCTGCTGCCAACCGAACTCAGTGGCAGATCGTCATCGATTCGGTTTTCCAGTTCAACCAGGCCTTTGCAAAGATCTATTCAGTCGCCGCGTCGGCAGCGATCCTGCTCTGGTCATCTTCGGCGATGCGCAATCCCCAAGAAAGCCGCGGCGGAATCAGCCGCGCCATTGCCCTCTACGGATGCGTGATCGCGCCGCCGCTCGTTTTGCTGATCGCCGTCGGCCATCTGCGCTTGGACGTGCATGGTATGGCTGTGGTGGTGCTGGCCCATGCCATCTGGTTTGTCGTAGTGGGCGTGCAGCTGCTGCGCGATCGCGACACTCGATCGAATCTTAAGATTTCTTAAGCGCGTCCCAGCAATCCTTCTGTATGAAACACTGGAGAACTGCGGGAAGTTGCAATTCGTCCTGCCTAAGGTTTGAACCGTGGATACCCTGGAGCGCCAGAAGAAACTATCGTTGCTGCTGGTCGATGATGACGTCGAATTATGCGCCATGATGAAAGAGTTCTTCGTGGCCGGCGGCCATCGCCTGGAGGTCGCGCATACCGGCGTCGAAGGCCTGGCCAGCGCGATGCGCGGCGGATACGACCTGGTCATCCTCGACGTCATGTTGCCCACCATCGACGGCCTCAAAGTATTGCGCGAATTGCGCCTGCGCAAGAGCCTCCCGGTCATCATGCTGACGGCTCGCGTGCAGAAGGACGATCGCATCCAGGGATTGAATCTCGGCGCCGACGATTACATTCCCAAGCCCTTCGACCCGGATGAACTGCTGGCCCGCATCTACGCAGTGCTGCGCCGCACTGAGCCGCTCAATCTACGAACCGACAGCACCGTCGAGATCGGCGGCCTGCGCGTCAACACCATGACCCGCGAAGTGTGGCTCGACGAAAAGCCCGTCGATCTCACGTCGCTGGAGTTTGACCTGCTTGGCCTGCTGATGCGCTCGCCGGGACAGATCGTTTCGCGCGAAGAAATCACGGCCATTCTCTTTGAGCGCGAAGCGACGTCCTACGATCGCTTTCTCGACGTTCACATCAGTCATCTGCGGAAGAAGCTGGAGAGTGGCCGCGCGCTGATTCGCACCATTCGGGGGGTGGGCTATGTCTTCTCGGCTGAAGCTTAACGTCGCACGCGGGAAGTCGCTCTACTTCAGCGCGGCGCTGGCCATGGTGGCTGTGCTGTCGCTCTCGTTTCTCGCATTCCAGGCGATCGCGGGTCACGTACAGACGCTGAAGATCAACCCGGTTTTCGAACGCTTCGACTTGCTCGAGCTTGAAGATGCGCGCAACCTCTACGAGCATGGCGGGAAAGAAGCGCTGCTGCCGTATATGAATCATCTGAATGACGTCTTCGGCGGGACGCACTACCTGCTGGATGCTCATGGCATCGATGTCTATACGGGTGAAGATCGCTCTTCCCTTCTTCCGCATCCGCCTGCCGACCGCTCGCGCACCCCAGTCACTCGCCGATCTCCCGACGGCAAGTTTTGGTTTGTCGCCATCAGCCTTCCAAACATGCCGCACATCTGGACCTTCCTGCCCTATTACTTCCTCGTCATCGCGGCCACGGGAGTCTTGTGCTGGCTGGTGGCCGTGGGCGTAGTCTCTCCCATACGCGGAATCGCCGCGCGCATCGCAGACTTTGGCGAGGGCGACTTGTCTGCCCGCGTGCATCTGACGCGCGAGGATGAGATCGGGCAACTGGGAAGGTCGTTCAACGAGATGGCCGAGCGGCTGCAACTGCTGATCATGAGCGAGCGCAGACTGCTCGGCGACATCTCGCACGAAATTCGTTCACCGCTCGCGCGTTTAAAGGTCGCCGTGAAGCTTGCGCGTACTTCTTCCGATAGCAAGACCGCGCTGGATCGCATCGACCGCGACCTCGACCGGCTCACCTCCCTGGTGTCGGACATCATGGAGATCACGCTGGTGGAAGGCGATCCAGCGATGCGTGAATCGAATATGGTTTCGATTCCCGAGTTGCTTGCAGAAGTGGTGCAAGACTGCGGACTGGAAGCCGAACTTCGCGCATGCACACTGCATGTCGAAGGCACATGCTGTGGAGCGATCCAGGGCAATCACGAACTACTGCGCCGCGCTATCGAGAATGTCGTGCGCAATGCAGTGCGTTATGCGCCTGAAAACAGCAGCGTCTCCATCACCGCAACCGAACGCGGTCCATCGATGACGGTCACCGTGCGCGATATGGGCACTGGCGTACCTGAGGCGGCGCTCGATCGCATCTTCGATCCCTTCTTCCGCGTCGAAGAAGCGCGCGATGTCAGCAGTGGAGGAACAGGCCTCGGCCTGTCGATCGCCAAGCGAGCCGTGCAATTGCACGGCGGCAAGATCAGCGCCCGGAATGCCTATCCAGGACTGCGCGTAGAAATCACCATACCGCTAGCTGAAACAATGAACGCTTGAATCAGCCCGCAGACGCCATCCGTACCGCAAACTGCAATGGTCTCGCACTGCTCAAGAATTCTTAAGGTTCGCGCGGCGCGGATCGGAGTGTAATTCTCGTACGGCACAAAAGCTGAGATGGACTTGCCGTTCAGGAGAACATTCATATGAAATCATTCCTTCGTCTCGCCCTCATCGCAGGTCTCGCTGTTGTTCCCGCATACGCCGCCAAAAATTCCGAAACCGTCAACTTCCCCAGCGCTGTCAAGGTGGGGTCCACGCAGTTTGCACCGGGCAGTGTCACGGTGACGTGGAACGGTACCGGATCTACCGCGCAGTTAACACTGGCTCAGAAGGGTGTTTCGCCGGTCACTGTGCCGGTCAAGCTGGTCGAAGAAAAGCATGATCGTCCCAGCGTTGTCACCGACACGCGTACAGGCGTGCCTGTTCTGGAATCGATCGAGCTCAAGCACGTCACAATCTCCGTGGAAAACACAACCTCCGCCGGCCAGTAAGCTTTCACGCTTTCTGTCCGTACTCTCCCAATGCGCTTTCTGAATCGAGGCGCGCGCAACCTTCAAGTTGGTCCTAGTGACCTTCCTCCCCTCTTCTCGCGAAGAGGGGTTCTTTTTGCGCACTTGAAAAGGTCAGACTAAGGGATTGGCAACAAGCCGCTGCCGCAGTCGCCTGCCCAGCGATTGTTGAAAGCGCGGCTCGACAGTCTGCGCAAGCGCGAGCGCGTTGCGGTAGTAAGGTACACGATCTCGCGGAGTGCGTGCATACCGCCGGTCAGGATCACCCACTTCGCAATCGCCAACAAGATCAGAAGGGTCACCGGCAGAGGCAGGTCTCAAACAAGCGCTGCCTTACCGGTCATTTCGCGGTCGATGGGTGATCGATTCGCGAGTGTCGCGCAGAGCATATAAATTTTCCAGCGCCTGGATACTCGACTCTCTCTTGGCAGCTCGCCGTTTGAAGTACCAGTCATTTGCCACCAGAAGCGCGCACGACGCACCGAGTTGAAGCAGGATAAGGGCAGCCGTCGATCTGCCCGGAAAATGCAGGGAAGCTAGCCACAGTAAGTCCACAGGAGCGAGTCCTCTCGTCCCCATAACCATCGGCAGCTTGCACGAGAAACTTCAGAACAAATCGATTTCGAAGCTGGATTGAATCAGGATTTTGCGAGTGCGCGAAAGTCCTGCGCGTTCAGCAAATGAAATGCGGAAAATGGTAGTGATCGCCTTGACTCCTGGCACAGCTCTCAGCTGCAAGAAGCAGAAGCCCGGCGCGAGGCCGGGCTTCTTGGTTATTGCTTTTGCCTTTGCGATCAAAGTGAGCGTCTGCCTTGATGGCAAATCATTCGGCGGCCATTTCTTCGGCTTCGCCTTCCTGACGCATCATTTCGAGTTCGCGTTCGGCGGCCTCGAATTCTGCATTGACTTCCTGCTTGACGCGCTCGGCCGCTTCTTCCAGCTCTGGCGAGAGCTGGACGCTGCGGTAGTACTCGAGCCCGGTGCCGGCAGGAATCAGGCGGCCGACGATGACGTTTTCCTTGAGACCGCGCAGGCCATCGATAGCTCCGTTGATGGAAGCTTCGGTAAGCACGCGGGTGGTCTCCTGGAAGCTCGCGGCCGAGATGAAGCTGTCGGTCGAGAGCGACGCCTTGGTGATGCCGAGCAAGAGCGGTCGGCCAATGGAAGGACGGCCACCCTGCGCAAGCACGCGTTCGTTTTCTTCATTGAAGCGGAAGCGATCGACCTGCTGTTCGAGCAGGAAGTTGGTATCGCCCACGTCCTCAATGCGCACCCAGCGAAGCATCTGACGAACGATGACTTCGATGTGCTTGTCGGAAATCGTCACGCCCTGCAACCGGTAGACTTCCTGAATTTCGTTGACGAGGTAGGCTTGGAGAAGCTTCTCGCCAAGGACGTTCAGAATGTCGTGCGGGTTGAGCGGGCCATCCATCAAAGGATCGCCGGCCGAAAGCCGCTCCCCTTCCTGGATGTTGACGTGGATACCGCGGGGAACGCTGTATTCCTTCTCCTCGCCGTTGTCCGCGGTGACGTAGATCTTGCGCTGCCCCTTGGCCACTTCGCCAAAGCGAACAACACCGTCGATCTCCGAGATGATGGCTGTCTCGCGCGGCTTGCGGGCTTCGAAAAGCTCGACGACGCGGGGCAGACCACCGGTGATGTCCTTCGTACGCGTAGATTCACGCGGGATCTTGGCCAGGATGTCGCCCGGTCCCACAGTGTCGCCGTCCAGCACCATGAGGTGAGCGCGGCTGGGCATCAGATAACGCTTCTTGGTTTTGTCGGCGTTGATCATGATGGCAGGCTGGCGCTTTTCATCGGGAGCGTCTGAAACCACGAGGCGGGAAAGCCCGGTGACTTCGTCGACTTCTTCGTTGAGCGTGATGCCTTCCTGCAGATCCTTAAACTGCACAGTGCCACCGATTTCGGTGAGCACCGCGTAGGTGTAGGGATCCCATTCCGCCAGCTGATCGCCGAGCGCTACCTTCTGCCCATCCTGCACGCGAAGACGCGCGCCGTAGACAACCTGGTAGCGCTCCTTCTCACGGCCGCGGTCGTCAACAATGGCGACCGAACCCGAGCGGTTCATGGCGACAAGCATGCCATCCTTCTCGGACTTGACGGTGTTCAAGTTGATGAAGTGGACGGTGCCGTTGTTCTTGGCATCGAGCCGCGACTTGTCAGAGACGCGCGAAGCCGTACCGCCGACGTGGAAGGTACGCATGGTAAGCTGCGTGCCCGGCTCGCCGATCGACTGCGCAGCAATGACGCCGCAAGTCTCGCCCATCTCCACCATCCGGCCAGAGCCGAGGTTACGGCCATAGCAGAGCGCGCAGACGCCGCGGCGCGATTCGCAGGTAAGTACGGAGCGAATCTTCACCTTCTCGACGCCGGCTCCCTGGATGGCAGAGGCGGACTCTTCGTTGATCTCCTGGTTCACATCGATGACCACGTTGCCGTCGAAATCCTTGATGCGCTCGAGCGAAACGCGGCCAATGATGCGGTCGCGCAGCGGCTCGATGATTTCGCCGGACTCGACGATCGGGCTGACGTAAATGCCTTCGACCGTCCCACAATCGAGCTCGGTAACGATGACGTCCTGGGCCACGTCGACGAGACGACGGGTCAGGTAGCCAGAGTCAGCCGTCTTGAGCGCGGTATCGGCCAGGCCCTTACGTGCGCCGTGGGTCGAGATGAAGTACTCGAGCACGGTAAGGCCCTCGCGGAAGTTCGCGGTGATGGGCGTTTCAATGACTTCGCCGGAAGGCTTGGCCATCAGTCCGCGCATACCGCTAAGCTGACGAATCTGCTGCTTCGAACCGCGGGCGCCGGAGTCGGCCATGATGTAGATCGGGTTCATGGCTCCTTCCTTGTCCGCTTGCTTCATGTTGCCGAACATCTCATCCGCGACCTGCTCGGTGACTGCCGACCAGATCTGGATGACCTTGTTCGAACGCTCGCCGTTGGTGATCGCGCCGTCAAGATACTGCTGCTGAACTTCGATGACCTTCTTGTCCGCGTCGGCAACCGTGGTGTACTTCGAGGCCGGGATGACCATGTCATCGAGGCCGACCGAAAGACCCGAGCGCGTTGCGTACTGGAAGCCCAGTTCCTTGATGCGGTCGAGCATCTTGACCGTGATCTCAAGGCCGAGGTTCTGGTTGCAATAGCTGACCAGCTGGCCGATGCCCTTCTTCTTGAGCAGGCCGTTGATGAACGGCATGCCTTCAGGAAGCGCATCGTTGAGGATGGTGCGCCCGACCGTGGTCGAGATGAAGTGCTTGTCGAACTGAACCGGATCGGTATGCATCAGGTCCTGATCGTCGTACGCGGTCGTCATGTCCAGCACGGCGCCCGTGTAGCGCAGGCGAATGGGCGAGAGCGTCTCGACCTCGCCGGCCTGCAGGGCCATCAGCACTTCTTCCGCATTCGCGAACGTGCGGCCTTCACCCTTGGCGCCGCCCTTGCTCTTGGTTAGGTAATAAAGACCAAGCACAAGATCCTGCGTAGGTACGGTGATGGGCTGACCCGATGCAGGCGACAGAATATTGTGCGCCGCGAGCATGAGTACCGACGCTTCGATCTGCGCTTCGGGCGACAGCGGAATGTGCACAGCCATCTGATCGCCGTCGAAGTCCGCGTTGAACGCGGTACAAACCAGCGGATGAATCTTGATCGCCTTGCCCTCGACCAGCACCGGCTCAAAAGCCTGAATGCCGAGCCTGTGCAATGTTGGCGCGCGGTTCAGCAAC
>CAILBQ010000691.1 GCA_903832475.1 uncultured Acidobacteriota bacterium
AGACGCGGCGCGCTCATTCCGCGCCTGTTTCGCTCAACGGCAGGAACCGACGGTTAGCGAATCTTCCTCGACGCTTGGAGCCGTCAGGCTGCGTCTCGACTATCAAGCCGGGGACCAAAGTGTCAGCGCTGTAGGTGGGACCCTTGTGGCTACGAATCACTGCCAAGGCCCTTTGTTTGCCTTTGGGGGTTGAAGCCATCGCCAATAGTTCATCGAGCGGCTTAACCTTCGAAACCTCCTTAACCGCGACCAAGGCATCATGCGTGATGACCCCTTCAATTACCCTCCCAATCTTGGCCCAAAACTCGATCTGAGCCGTGGGGGTCCGTTCCATCAACGCAGCAGATTCGCGGGCGACGTTGACCAAATCGGTGTCAATCCGAAGAGGAATTGTGCTCATGCTGGGTAGCTTGTAGCACTTTGCTACGCTGTCAAGCCGACCCCATCCCACATATTTATCCCGGCAAGATTGGCGCTTCGATATCCCAGATAGACGGATCGCGAGCTTTAGCGGGCAAAACCGGGCTTGAGCCGTTGGCCCCCAATAAGTCCCCCAAAGTGTATCGTTCGCCGGCAGCGCCTGCGAGCGACAAGGCTGTCAGGCTCATAACCTGAAGGTCGCTGGTTCAAATCCAGCCCCTGCACCCAATTTGAAACCTCCAGAAACCTCTGGAGGTTTCTTGGTTTCAGGGGGTTGCGAAAGCGAGAGAGGTGCGGTTTCCGAAATGAAACATCGGGCAACATCGGGCAACTTCGTGAAAGCGGTGACGTAGTTCGGGACGTAGTCCCAAAGGCCAGGGACGTAGTTTTGGTTGTGCCGACCTTTTTCCGGCAAAACACGAGACAAGGTAAGTGGCGCGCTCCACTGAGGTTTTGAGCTTCCGGAAAAGCAAGGTACCGTCGCACGATGCCGCTGATCGAAAACTATGACCCCGCCAAGGTGGTGACTCCGCTCCAGCCACTTTTCCCTGACTTGGCGACTTCGTTTCTGCGCCTTTCACCGGAAAGCCAGGCAGAAGCGGTCAGGGTTATGCAGGCCCGCTCTATCCGGTTTGTCTTGGACGCCACAACCAACGACTTCGTGTTCAGTGCGCGGGCAATGCACGACGGCATCAGTGCCTTCTACCAGCGTTTCGATGTTGGCCTGCGGGCGATGGAAAGGGCCTGGGCTGCCACGTTCGGCTATTACATCATTTTTAGCTGGGCAGCCGACGGCCACAACGCTCGGCGCCAAGGACTGGGTTTGGTGCCCCAGCCCGCCACGTTACCAGAGGGAGTCGAACTGCTTCGATGGGCGCTCTCCTCGCGGCACTCCGTCGAGGACTATCCGTGGCCAGCCGGCCTGCCGTCGCCGTCCTCTCCCCATGCTGATCAAAAGTTAATGGCTACGGTCAACGCCGCATCCGTCAGGGTGATCGGATGGATACTTCTTCATGAACTGGGGCACTTTGATCTCGGACTGAGGTGGCCCCCAAAAGTTGGACAGGAGGGATCGTTAAATCCAAACCCAAGTCAGAACGATCCATATGTCCAAGAAACGTCGTCAGCATAATCCTGAGTTCAAAGCCAAAGTCGGTCTCGAAGCCCTGAAGGGAATCGAGCCGGTGCACGCGATTGCCGCGAAGCACGAGGTCCACCCGGTGCAGGTGAGCCAATGGAAGAAGGAGGTGGCCGAGCGGCTGCCCGAGGTGTTTTCCCGGAAACCGGATGCGAGCGCGGCGGAAGCGAAGGCGCGAGAAGACGAGCTGTATCGCAAGATCGGCCGGTTGGAGATGGAACTGGATTGGCTCAAAAAAAAAGCTAGCGAGCTCGAGCCTTGAGCAACGGCGCCACATGATCGAAGTCGACCATCCCGTCCTGTCCGTGACGCGCCAGTGCGCGTTGCTGGGCCTGCCGCGGGCCAGCTACTATCACCGGCCGCGACCGAAGCCGGCGGAAGACCTGCGGCTGATGCGCCTGATCGACGAGACGTATCTGGCCTATCCGTTCTTCGGTTCGCGCCAGATGGCGCGCTGGTTGCGGCGGCAGGGAGAAACAATCAACCGCAAGCGGGTGCAGCGGTTGATGCGGCAGCTGGGGCTGGAGGCGATCTACCGCAAACCGAACCTGTCGCGGGCGCACCCCGGCCATCGGGTCTATCCGTATCTGCTGCGTCACCTCGCGGTGACCCGACCGAATCAAGTGTGGGCCACCGATATTACCTACGTTCCGGTGCAGGGCGGCTACGCCTATCTCTGCGCGGTGATCGACTGGCATAGCCGCTGTGTGCTGGCGTGGGAACTGTCCAATACGCTCGACGCGAGCTTCTGCGTGCGTGCCGTCCAACGCGCGCTCGCGGCCCATGGCACGCCAGAGATTTTCAACACGGACCAGGGCTGCCAGTTCACCTCGGCGGAGTTTACCGGCCTGCTCCTCGCCCGGGGCGTCAAGCTGTCGATGGACGGCAAGGGCCGGTGCCTGGACAATGTCTTCGTCGAGCGGCTGTGGCGCACCGTGAAATACGAGGAGGTTTACCTCAAAAGCTACGTGTCGCTCGTCGACGCCCATGCCCAACTGGACACCTACTTTCGCTTCTACAACGAGCGGCGGCCGCACTCCGCGCTCGGTGCCGCCACGCCCGGCGAAATCTACCGCGCGACCGTTCCGGTCGCCGTCAACCAATGACCGGCCGCCACGCAACCAACCCGAGGGTGATTCGACCGCGCTTCCTGTCGTCCACCTTTACCCTCCCAGATCAGGGCGGGGAGCTGCGCTCCCC